>NZ_JAVRCB010000044.1:0-79633 GCF_034530955.1 Nostoc sp. DedQUE05
TTTTCTTTTAATCCTTTTATTCAGAATACTCGGAAAGTGACAGAAGAGGGATATCAGTTAGAATTTATTGATTTGCTGTTTTCCTCAAATTCCAAAAATCATAAAACGTACTGTTAATTATCATCGTCTGTTCTACGTGCGATCGCTTACTCGCCCAAGTTAGGCATCGCCGACAATTAATGCTGCATAACAGATTCCAACTAGCTATCATTAGCTAAGTGGTATGCCAGATATATCGACGGCAATACCATTTAGTTAGCAGTCTTTCTTAACTGCTTACACTCGCACCCATAAAAATTAGTTCGATCCATTTTCTATTCCCTGCTCTCTATTGTGATACGCATTGGCTAAAAGTACTCTAAATAAGTACGGGGTGCAAAAAATATAAAAAATTCCTCAAGATTCAAGATTAAGGATAAGGCTATGGCAACCGAACAGTTAACTAGAGACAGCGACAATCTAGATTTAAATCAACTACTAAGAACGCTGAATGCTGTTAAACAGGGTGACTTTTCTGCTCGGATGCCCATAGACCATACTGGTGTGGCGGGGAAAATAGCTGATACGCTCAATGATATTATTGACCAGAATGAGCGGATGGCGGCCGAACTACAACGGATTGGTAACGTTGTTGGCAAAGAAGGAAAAATTGCTGAACGCGCCTCTCTCGGAGATGTTCGTGGTTCTTGGTTAGATTGTGTTACTTCTGTCAATACTCTAATTACAGATTTAGTTCAACCAACAGCTGAAACTACGCGGGTAATTCGCTCAGTTGCTAATGGTGACTTATCGCAAACGATCGCTACAGAAATTGAAGGCAGACCTCTGCAAGGTGAGTTTCTCCAAACTGCGAATATCGTTAACACGATGGTAGATCGTCTCGGTTCTTTTGCCTCGGAAGTAACGCGGGTGGCGCGGGAAGTCGGAACCGAAGGAAAATTGGGCGTTCAAGCCGAAGTGCAAGGTGTAGCTGGCACTTGGAAAGATTTGACTGATAACGTTAACTTGATGGCGGGTAATCTCACCGGACAAGTTCGCAACATTGCCGAAGTTGCCACTGCGATCGCCAATGGTGACTTATCCAAGAAAATCACTGTCAATGTTAAAGGCGAAATTCTAGAACTAAAAAACACCGTCAACACGATGGTGGATCAGCTTAATTCTTTTGCATCGGAAGTTACTAGAGTTGCCCGTGAAGTGGGAACTGAAGGGAAGTTGGGCGTACAAGCCGAGGTTAAAGGAGTAGCAGGAACTTGGAAAGATTTAACCGATAACGTTAACTTGATGGCAGGAAATTTGACTGCCCAAGTGCGTAACATTGCCGAAGTCACCACGGCGGTAGCAAATGGCGACTTATCCAAGAAAATTACTGTTGATGTCAAAGGCGAAATTTTAGAGTTGAAGAACACCGTCAACATCATGGTGGATCAACTGAATTCCTTTGCAAGTGAAGTAACAAGAGTTGCGCGTGAGGTGGGTGCAGAAGGAAAATTAGGCGGTCAAGCAGAAGTCCGGGGGGTAGCGGGTACGTGGAAAGACTTGACCGATAGTGTGAATTTCATGGCGGGAAGCTTGACGGCACAAGTGCGAAATATTGCGGAAGTGACCACGGCGGTAGCAAATGGCGACTTATCCAAGAAAATCACTGTCGATGTCAAAGGCGAAATTCTGGAACTCAAAAATACCATTAATACAATGGTGGATCAACTAAATTCCTTTGCATCAGAAGTGACACGAGTTGCGCGGGAAGTGGGAACTGAAGGAAAGTTAGGCGTACAAGCAGAAGTCCGGGGAGTAGCGGGGACTTGGAAAGATTTAACCGACAACGTTAACTTAATGGCGGGTAATCTCACCGGACAGGTGCGAAATATTGCCGAAGTTGCCACTGCGATCGCCAATGGCGATTTATCGAAAAAAATCACCGTCGATGTTAAAGGTGAAATTCTGGAACTGAAGAACACCATCAATATAATGGTAGATCAGCTCAGTTCCTTTGCATCGGAAGTAACACGAGTTGCGCGTGAGGTGGGAAGTGAAGGTAAATTGGGCGTGCAAGCCGATGTGCGCGGTGTCGCGGGAACTTGGAAAGATTTAACCGATAGCGTAAACTTCATGGCGGGAAGTTTAACGGCACAGGTGCGAAATATTGCCGAAGTGACTACGGCGGTTGCAACAGGCGATTTATCCAAGAAAATCACCGTCGATGTCAAAGGTGAAATTCTGGAACTCAAAAACACCATTAACACAATGGTGGATCAATTGAATTCCTTTGCATCAGAAGTAACGAGGGTTGCGCGTGAAGTGGGAAGCGAGGGTAAACTGGGCGTGCAAGCAGAAGTACGCGGCGTAGCTGGCACTTGGAAAGATTTAACCGACAGCGTGAATTTCATGGCGGGAAGCTTAACGGCACAGGTGCGGAACATCGCCGAAGTAACTACGGCGGTTGCAACAGGCGACTTATCCAAGAAAATTACTGTTGATGTCAAAGGTGAAATTCTGGAGTTGAAAAACACCATTAACACAATGGTGGATCAACTCAGTTCCTTTGCATCAGAAGTAACAAGGGTAGCGCGTGAGGTGGGAACTGAAGGTAAATTGGGCGTACAAGCGGAAGTAAAAGACGTTGCCGGAACTTGGAAAGATTTAACCGACAGCGTAAACTTCATGGCGGGAAGCTTGACGGCACAAGTGCGGAACATTGCCGAAGTGACAACTGCGATCGCCAATGGTGACTTATCGAAGAAAATTACTGTTGCCGTCAAAGGCGAAATTCTGGAACTCAAGAATACCATCAATATAATGGTGGATCAACTCAACTCCTTTGCCAGTGAAGTAACGCGGGTGGCGCGGGAAGTGGGAAGCGAAGGTAAACTAGGCGTACAAGCAGATGTGCGCGGCGTCGCTGGAACTTGGAAAGATTTAACCGACAGCGTCAACTTCATGGCGGGAAGTTTAACGGCACAGGTGCGAAATATTGCTACAGTCACCACTGCGGTGGCAAATGGCGACTTATCTAAAAAAATCTCCGTTGATGTCAAAGGTGAAATTTTGGAACTCAAAAACACCATTAATACGATGGTGGATCAACTCAATTCCTTTGCATCGGAAGTAACGCGGGTGGCGCGGGAGGTAGGAACCGAGGGTAAATTGGGCGTACAAGCAGAAGTTAAAGGAGTGGCAGGTACTTGGAAAGACTTGACCGAAAGTGTAAACTTCATGGCGGGAAGCTTGACGGCACAGGTGCGGAACATTGCCGAAGTTACCACGGCGGTAGCGAATGGCGACTTATCCAAGAAAATCACCGTTGATGTCAAAGGTGAAATCCAGGAACTCAAAAACACCATCAACACAATGGTGGATCAACTAAATTCTTTTGCATCAGAAGTTACCAGAGTTGCCCGTGAGGTGGGAACCGAAGGTAAATTGGGCGTGCAAGCTTACGTCAGAGGAGTTGCAGGTACTTGGAAAGATTTAACAGACAACGTTAACTCGATGGCAGGGAACCTCACCGGACAAGTTCGCAACATCGCGGAAGTTACCAAGGCGGTAGCTAATGGCGACTTATCCAAGAAAATTACCGTCGATGCCAAAGGCGAAATTTTAGACTTGAAGAACACCACCAATACAATGGTGGATCAACTCAGTTCCTTTGCATCAGAAGTAACGCGGGTAGCGCGGGAAGTGGGAACTGAAGGGAAGTTAGGCGGACAAGCGCAAGTCCAAGGTGTTGCAGGGACTTGGAAGGATTTAACAGATAACGTTAACTCGATGGCGGGGAACTTAACGGCACAAGTGCGCGGTATCGCCAGAGTTGTAACCGCAGTTGCGAACGGTGACTTGAAACGGAAGCTAATGTTAGATGCCAAAGGAGAAATTGAAACCTTGGCAGAGACAATCAACGAGATGATTGATACCTTAGCAACATTTGCCAATCAGGTAACTACAGTAGCGCGGGAAGTGGGAATTGAAGGGAAGTTAGGCGGACAAGCGAGAGTACCTGGTGCGGCTGGAACTTGGAAAGATTTGACGGATAATGTGAACGAACTTGCTGCTACACTGACAACTCAGTTGCGAGCGATCGCCGAAGTTGCTACAGCTGTAACTAAAGGCGATTTAACTCGTTCAATTGCCGTCGAAGCATTAGGGGAAGTAGCGATACTCAAAGACAACATCAACCAGATGATTGCTAATCTGCGCGAAACAACGCAGAAAAACACTGAGCAAGACTGGTTGAAAACTAACTTAGCCAAGTTTACCCGAATGCTGCAAGGGCAGCGCGACTTGGAAACCGTATCTAAACTAATTCTCTCAGAACTAGCGCCCTTAGTAGGAGCGCAACACGGCGTATTCTTCCTGATGGAGTCTGCTGAACATACACCCTATTTGAAACTAATCAGTAGCTACGCTTACCGCGAACGCAGACATCTAGCTAACCGCTTCCACTTGGGTGAAGGTTTGGTGGGACAATGCGCTTTAGAAAAAGAGCGAATACTGCTAACGGATGTACCCAGTGATTATGTCAGAATTGCCTCTGGTTTAGGAGAAGCCACGCCCCTGAATGCCGTGGTGTTACCTGTACTTTTTGAAGGACAAGTGACAGCAGTCATCGAATTAGCATCCTTCCGCCGCTTTAGCGAAATTCATCTGACATTCTTCGACCAGCTTACCGAAAGTATAGCGATCGTCCTCAACACGATCGCCGCATCAATGCGAACTGAAGAATTACTCAAGCAATCGCAATCTTTGGCTGAAGAACTCCAAACCCAGCAAAGCGAACTCAGGGAAACTAACAAGCGCTTAGAACAACAAGCACAATCACTCAAAACTTCAGAAGATTTACTCAGAGGACAGCAGGAGGAATTACAACAAACTAACGCCGAATTAGAAGAAAAGGCAGAGTTGTTGGCGATGCAGAAGAAAGAAGTCGAGCGCAAAAATCGAGAAATCGAACAAGCAAGAATGTCTTTAGAAGACAAAGCTGAACAACTCGCCCTTTCTTCAAAATACAAATCAGAATTTCTCGCCAATATGTCCCACGAACTGCGGACACCGTTGAACAGCTTGTTGATTTTGGCGAAATTGTTGTCAGATAACATCGATCGCAACCTTACCGCCAAACAAGTCGAATACAGCCAGACAATTTACTCAGCCGGTACCGATTTGTTGGCATTAATCAATGACATTCTCGATCTCGCCAAGATTGAATCGGGAACTATGTCAATTGACATAACTCAAATGCCATTGACAGAATTGGGCGATCAGATTGAGCGCACCTTCCGACAAATCGCTCAGAGCAAAGGACTTGGTTTCGCAATTGAATTGGCTCCCGAATTGCCCACAACCATCTATACAGATGTCAAACGCTTACAACAAGTCTTAAAAAATCTCCTCTCCAATGCTTTTAAATTTACAGAAAAAGGAGAAGTACGCTTACAGATTGCAGTGGCGAAGCAAGGATGGAGCAAAGACCAAGAAAGTTTGAATCGCGCTCAAAATGTCATCGCCTTCTCAGTTAGCGATACAGGCATTGGCATTGCTCCCGACAAGCAAAAAGTTATTTTCGAGGCATTTCAGCAAGCCGATGGCTCTACCAGTCGGAGATACGGCGGCACCGGATTGGGCTTATCAATTAGCCGTGAAATCGCCCGTCTCTTTGGCGGCGAAATTAAACTAATCAGTCAACCCGGCCAAGGCAGCACCTTTACATTCTACTTCCCACAATTGAGTCCAGAGTTCCGAGTTCCGAGTCCTGAGCCAACATCAACTCAATCCAGCACAGACACAATTAATCGCGTCTCTACCCACTCCTCACTCCTCACTACTTCGGCTTCGCTCAGTACAAGTCCTCACTCACCACTGATTAATGACGATCGCACTACTATCGGTGTAGGCGATCGCGTGTTACTAATTGTTGAGGATGACGTTAATTTTGCGCGTATCCTGCTAGAGATGGCACAACAGCAAGGATTCAAGGCGATCGCTGCCCAAACAGGTACTACAGGTTTGATGCTAGCGCAGCAATTCTTACCTTCAGCCATTTTGCTAGATATCAGGTTGCCAGAAATGGATGGTTGGACTGTATTAGATCGTCTCAAACATGACCCAAATACCCGCCACATTCCTGTACATATCATGACCGTTGAGGAAGGAAGACAACGCGGTTTGCAATTAGGTGCGATCGCATATCTGCAAAAGCCCTTAACCAGCGAGACAATATCCGAGGCGTTGACCAAAATTAAAGGTTTTGTTGAGCGCCAAGTGAAAAATTTGCTAGTAGTCGAAGACGACGACACTCAACGGCTGAGTATTGTTGAGTTGATTGGTAATAGCGATGTTTCTACCACAGCAGTGGGCACTGGTGCAGCAGCTTTAGAAGCTATTCGCGCCCAGCATTTTGATTGCCTGGTTCTCGATTTAGGGCTACCCGATATGACTGGGTTTGAACTGATCGAACAAATAAAGCTTCTACCTCACGGTAAAACTTTACCAATTATTGTCTACACAGGTAGAGAAATTAGCAAAGCTCAAGAAACGGAACTCAGACGAATTGCCGAAACAATCATCATTAAAGATGTGCGATCGCCCGAACGTCTCCTCGATGAAACAGCATTATTTTTACACCGAGTTCAAGCAAATTTACCAGCACCCAAACGAGAAATACTCGAACAACTGCATTCCATAGACTACTTACTCGCTGGCAAAAAAGCGCTAATTGTAGACGACGATATGCGTAATATCTTTGCGCTGACAAGTATGCTGGAGCGTTATCAAATCCAGGTTTTATATGCTGAAAACGGCAGAGAGGGGATTACCCTGTTGGAAACTACACCAGATATTGATGTTGTTTTGATGGACGTAATGATGCCAGAAATGGACGGTTACGAAACAACACGCTTAATCCGCCAAAACGAGCAATTTAAATCTTTGCCGATTATTGCACTGACCGCTAAAGCCATGCAAGGCGATCGCGAGAAGTGTATTGAAGCGGGCGCATCAGATTACATCACCAAACCCGTAGATACTGAACAATTGCTGTCGCTATTGCGTGTTTGGCTATATCGTTAACGGAATAACTAAGCTACAATTCAAGCAGAGTAAGCATTTCCCGCTCAGAGACTCCCCATGTTTGATAACCTGCAAACCCAAATTTACCAACTAGAACAATTTGCCAATAGCCTCGTTTCTAACCAACTGACACACCTTAGCGGGGTAAGCGTTGGCATCATCTTTGTCGCTGGCTTGCTTACCAGTCTTACACCCTGTATGCTTTCGATGCTGCCAATTACCATTGGTTACATCGGTGGTTATGAAGCCAAAAGCCGCTTGCAAGCAGCTGCCCAATCAACTTGGTTTGCTTTAGGTTTAGCAACTACACTAGCAGGGCTAGGCATCATAGCAGGTTTAGTTGGAAAAGTCTATGGTCAAGTGGGAATTGGTTTGCCGATTATCGTCAGCATTATCGCCATTCTCATGGGGCTGAACTTATTAGAAGCACTGCCTCTACAATTTCCATCCTTGAATGAAACCAATTGGATTTCGCCAGATTTGCCAGCAGGATTGCGTTCTTATTTGCTGGGGCTGACTTTCGGTTTAGTCGCATCCCCTTGTAGCACTCCTGTTTTAGCGAGCTTGTTAAGTTGGATTGCTAGTACACAAGACTTAATTTTAGGCGCTGTTTTGCTACTTTCTTATACAGCCGGTTATGTAGCACCGTTGATTTTGGCGGGTACTTTTACAGCTTCAATTAAAAAATTACTAGAATTGCGTCGCTGGTCTGGCTGGATTAACCCAGTTAGTGGGGCACTATTGGTAGGATTCGGTGTATTTTCCTTAATTTCTCGGATTCCCCTTGGCAGTTTTTAATATCAATACGTTGTATTAGATTTTATACCTAATGACTTTAGAAGATTCAGCGTCCAAAGAAATAAAATGGTGGGCATTACCTGGGCAGTTCTTACGCCAAGAGCTTTTGCCCGTACTGACTAACTTAAAATTAGCGATCGCACTACTGCTATTGATTGCCATCTTTAGCTCTACTGGTACTGTTATTGAGCAAGGTCAATCACCCGCATTTTACCAAGCCAATTACCCAGAACATCCAGCCTTATTTGGTTTCTTAACTTGGAAAGTAATTCAAGTAGTTGGATTAGACCACGTATATCGTACCTGGTGGTTTCTGGCATTACTGATCTTATTTGGCACAAGTTTAACTGCTTGTTCATTTACCCGTCAGTTACCAGCCTTAAAAGCTGCCCAGCGCTGGAAATATTACGAAGAACCACGACAATTTCAAAAATTAGCTTTAAGTGCAGAACTAGATACTGCTTCTCTAAATTCCCTCAGCGAAATCTTACAAAAACACCGCTATAAAATTTTTCCAAATCAAGAAAAAGCAAATCTTCTTTACGCCCGCAAAGGAATAGTCGGACGCATCGGCCCAATTATTGTTCATATTGGGATCGTTGCTATTTTGCTAGGGGGAATTTGGGGGGCGATGACTGGGTTTTTGGCTCAGGAAATGGTTGCCAGTGGCGATACATTTCAAGTGACAAATATTGTCGATGCTGGGCCTTTAGCCGCAGCGCAAGTCCCGAAAGATTGGTCTGTGCGCGTCAATCGTTTTTGGATTGACTACACTCCATCTGGCGGCATCGATCAATTTTATTCCGATATGTCTGTCTTGAATAATCAGGGAGAGGAAGTTGACCATAAGAAGATTTTTGTCAACGAGCCTCTGCGCTATCATGGCGTAACTTTCTATCAAACTGATTGGGGAATTGCAGGTGTTCGCGTCCAATTTAACAACAGCCCGATTTTTCAGTTGCCGATGGCGCAATTGAACACCAACGGTAACGGACGCATTTGGGGAACCTGGGTTCCGACTAAACCAGATTTGAGCGAGGGTGTCTCTTTGTTAGCGAAAGACTTGCAAGGGATGGTATTAATTTATGATGCCACTGGCAAACTTGTTGATACAGTTCGTGCGGGGATGTTCACCGAAGTTAATGGCGTGAAGCTGAAAATTTTGGATGTAATTGGTAGCACCGGCTTGCAAATTAAAGCCGACCCAGGCATCCCAATTGTTTACACAGGGTTTGGCTTACTCATGCTGGGTGTGGTGATGAGTTACTTTTCACACTCGCAAATTTGGGCATTGCAAAAAGGCGATCGCTTATATATTGGTGGCAAAACTAATCGCGCCCAAGTTGCTTTTGAACAAGAAGTTTTAGAGATTTTAGATCGGCTGAGTTCACAGCCAAAAGGTGAAGAGAAAGAGGCAGCGATTGAAGTTTAAACACAAAAAGGCGCATTCGCATTAGCGTTCGCGACGTTAGGAGCGTCAGCGTCTCCCAGAGAAGGAAATCGCAGAGGAACGCAGACGCAGAAGATTACTTTGCGTACCTTTGCGTTAACCTCCGCGTCCCTTTGCGTTTCAAAATTATTTACAACTAATTACACCCACACGCCTACAAACATTGAAATTACTAGAGGTATTTATTAAACATTGGAACAAAAAATTTCTATGTCTGCCAAACTTCAATCTCAGGGACGGGTTTGCCTTCTACCTTTAATCGCTATCTTGTTGAGTATTGCTTCTTGCGCTGCCGAGCAAAAAAACATCAAGCGTGTTTCCCTTGTTGGTACTGGGGCAAGTTTTCCCGCACCTTTGTACGAGCGTTGGCTTTCAGATTACAACCAGCAAAATCCCAATATAGAAATTAACTATCAAGCTATCGGAAGCAGTGCTGGAGTGCAACAGCTCATCGACGGGACTGTAGATTTTGCAGCTAGTGATGTGGGAATTACAAGGGAACAAGCAGCCAAGGTAAAACGGGGAGTAATTGCTTTGCCAATAACTGCCGGTTCTATTGTGCTAGCTTATAACCTGACACCATCTATAGGGCAGTCGCCTCAAGTCAATGTGCCACCCACTCTCAGGCTACCACGCCAAGTTTACGTAGATATCTTTCTCGGAAAAATTAAGAATTGGAATCATCCTAGAATAGGTGCAGCTAATCCAGGTGTAAGTTTGCCCGATTTACCAATTCAAGTTGTAAATCGAACTGATGGTAGTGGAACTACAAGCGTATTTACGCAACACCTAAGCGCCATCAGCCCAGAATGGAAAAGCAAAATTGGGGCTGGTAAATCTGTAGCATGGCGAATAGGAATTGGTGGAAAGGGTAACGAAGGTGTTACCGCCCTGATTCAACAAATACCAGGAGCTATTGGCTATGTAGAATACATTTACGCCAAACAAAATAAGCTTCCTGTGGCTGCTTTAGAAAATAAATCTGGTAATTATATTACGCCGACACCAGAATCTGTAGCACAAACTTTAGAGGCAGTAAAATTACCAGGTGATAATTTGATTGCTTTTATCACCGATCCTACAGGTACCCAGTCTTATCCCATCGTCACTTACAGCTGGCTTTTAACTTATCACCAATATCCAAACCGAGTTAAAGCTCAAGCACTGAAAAACTTTGTAAATTGGGCTGTGATTGACGGGCAAAAATCCAGTTTGGAACTTGGATATATTCCTTTATCAAAAAAAGTTGTGCTGCAAGTGCAATCTGCCGTCAAGAAAATTGCTGAATAAATATAGCAGTTCTCCTGTGGATGCAACATAGACTAAATGGTTGAAAAAGAGGCAAGGGAGCAGGGGAGATAGTTCAGATATTGCGTTTAGTTATAAACTTTGTAAAGAATAAGAAATTTTTTAGCAACCCAATAATCATTGCAGTTTTATTATGAAATAGGAAACAGCTAATAACTTTATTCCTAGTTGACTGAAGTTTAGTGCTGTTATTTGGTGGAGGGTGCAATGTCCGGTGATTTGGATTTTGCTCCTTAGAGTGCTTTGGCTAGGAATTGTGCGCTTGCTCAATTAACTTCAGATAGCGGTTTTTCCAATATTTATAAGCTTCTAACTTAATGGAAGTAACTGCCAGACCCTGACCAAATAGTACTTTTTTGATTGATATTCCCATTATTATCTGGAGGCTATTGCTATGTTCAATGAACAAGCTTACTTGCTAGCATACCCTGATGTAGCGGCGGCTGTTAATGCTGGCTCTTTTACCTCAGGACTACAACACTATGAACAGTTTGGACAATTTGAGAACGATCGCTTTGGCTTTTTTTTTGGAACCAACGGGAATGACACCGTAACTGGCTTTGGTGAAGGTAACAAACTCATTGCTGGACTTGGTTTTGACGTTTTATCAAATGGAGCAACAGTTGCAGGAGTCGGTCAGATCGATACCCTAATTGGCACCCAAGCACAAGATGTATTCCTCCTTGGCCATCCTACATTGTCTTCATTAACCTCCACGCCTCAACAATTTTACGTTGGTGGCGGTAATACAGATTATGCTCTAATCCAGAACTTTGAGCCAGGCATTGACAAGATTGTGCTAGAAGGAGCAGCACAGAACTACACGACTCAAGTAATAAACGGAAGTTTAAACATCTCTACATTATCGGGAGACTTAGTTGGTATTGTGGAGGGGGTTACTTTTTTAAGACAGGTTCCGGGTGATTTTATTGACATTACACAATTCAACATTCCATTTAATGCTATTGGACAGTTTTCTGTTTTTTTGTAATGCAATGTACGACTTCCTTTGCGACGAGATTGTCAAACTGTAACAGTTTTTGAGTATTACAATGCTCTTCGCTTCCTCCAATACCGAAGCAAAGCCAGCTTAACACAACAAGGTTGGGCGGCATGTGCCTAATCGCAGAATGACTTCCAGGATGGAGTAACACGAACCATCGCATCACGATTATTCGTAACATATCATGAGTAATTCAGCAGTGTTAGCTCCTCATTTATCCTTAGTGCTAATCATCTGTAGTTCACTAAGTGTTGTTGCTTTATGGAGTTAAGTTTACTGAATGTTTATTAGCTGGAAAGATTGGAACTGGTTGTTGGCGTTAGGGAGTTTGTTAATTATTGATGGTGCAATCTCAGCCTCTATCAATTGTGCTCTTGCCCAACCCATAGCTGATGATACCTTAGCTAAAAATTCTATTGTTAAACCTAGTATCATTCCGTTAAACAAAGATGTATCTAGTATCCTGATCGATGGTGGAGTCACTAGAGGAGCTAATCTTTTGCATAGTTTTAAGGAATTTAATATTGGAGAAAAAGAAGGAGTTTATTTCATTAATCCTATCGGCATTAAGAACATTTTGAGTCGAGTTACAGGAGATAAAGGCTCTGAAATTCTAGGAACTCTGGGAGTATTGGGCAATGCTAACCTGTTTTTGATTAATCCCAATGGGATCATCTTTGGGCCAAATGCCAGCCTGAGTCTCAACGGTTCGTTTGTAGGAACAACAGCAAATGCCATCGGGTTGGCTAATGGTGACATTTTCAGTGCAAATCCGCTTAAAAACCTGCCAACCGGACTGTTGAATGTAAATCCTTCTGCATTTTTTTTCAATCAAATTGCTGCCCCAATTCAAAATAACTCAGCTAACCTAAAGGTCAAAAATAATCGTAGTTTGCTGCTAATGGGTGGCAACGTGAGAATAGATGGTGGCTCCTTGAATGCCTTTGGTGGGCGAGTGGAGTTAGGAGGATTAGCACAAGAGGGGACAGTTGATCTCAATATCAGTGATGATAATTTCAGCTTAAATTTTCCGGCTAACATAGCGCCAGCAGATGTGTCGCTCACCAATGGCGCTGAAGTTAATGTCGCGTCTAACGGTGGCGGTAGTATTGCTATCCACGCTCAGAATATAGATATTTTAGACAGAAGTAGCCTGCGTGCTGGCATCAGCCTACTTGCAGGTATCGATGACGCTCAAGCAGGAGATATTATGCTTAGTGCAAAAGGAGCATTAACGGTAAAAAATAGCTTTGTTTACAATGCTGTTTTTGATAGGGGGAATGGCGGTAATTTACTTGTTGACACAGGAAAATTGATTATTCAAGATGGAATAGTAGCGACTGCTACTACTTCTAGTGGTAGTGCTGGGAATCTAGTTGTGAAAGCCTCTGACTCAATAGAACTAACTGGCAGTTCCTCATCAAACGGTACAATTGACATCAATGTTCCGATTAATTCCGCCGATAATTCTTCCAATTTTCCTGTTCCAATTGGCTTGTTTTCCGCTTCCTTGGATGTCAAGAATCTTCTTGCCCAGAATCTTCGTAATGCTCCTCCTTATTTAAAAAATTTTATAATTTCTTCTCTACCTACTGCAAGTGGAAATGCCGGAAACCTGACCATTGAAACTGGGCGGTTAATTGTCTCTAATGGGGCAGTAGTATCGGCAGGGAGTACTACCCCAGGGCGAGCCGGAAATTTATTCGTGAACGCAAAAGACTCTATAGAACTTAGTGGCACCTCAGCTAATGATGCTTCTCAAGGACTAGGACTGTTCACCATAGGCAGTAGAGTTCCCAGTGGATTGCGTAATGAAACTACAGGTTTGGGGCAAGGAGGCGACTTGACTATTGATACTGAAAGATTAATTGTCCGTGATGGGGCTTGGGTGACAGCAGGTACTGCTGGAGAGAAGCCAGGAGGAAAATTAACTGTGAATGCTTCAAAGTTAGTAGAAATAAAAGGCATCGGCAGAGACAATAATATTCCTAGCGTCTTAGCTAGTGGAACACAGGGATCTGGAAAATCGGGCGGCATGGCTATTACTACTAAAAAGTTAATAGTCAGTGATGGGGGAATCATCTCATCGGGTACTTCTAGCTTGGGAAAAGGCGGAGATTTAACTATCAACGCCTCCGAATCTGTAGAACTCCTCGGCACCTCAAAGCAAGGAGTGTCCGCCGATGTCTTAAGGCAACTAATTGGAATTAGTGGAGGCTTAGTCTCTAACGTCGTAAAGGATCGTCCGTTTCCTAGTGGTATAATTACAGGGACTACAGGTCAAGGAAATGCTGGAAATTTGATAATTAAGACTGGACAGTTGTTTATCCAAGATGGGGCACAAGCATCAGTTTCAACAACCAGTGTAGAGAAAGGGAATGCGGGTTCCTTGACTGTTAATGCCACTTCTATAAAACTGAGTGGAACTTCACTTGAAGGCTCCAACCTCAATGATGTTGTGGGTCGGAGCCTGTTAACGACTGCTACCAGCAAAGACTCAACAGGAAAAGGCGGCGATATTAATTTATACACCAACTCCTTAGAAATCATCGATGGTGCTGCACTGACAGCTAGTACTTCAGGGCAAGGAGATGCAGGTAAAATAACTGTTAATGCTACTGATAAAGTAATAATTAGTGGTAGTAATTTTAATTATGATGACCTAGTTAATAACTTTAGCGATCGGGTAGAAAATATCGGCGTTAGCAGTGGCTTATTTGTCAGTTCTACTGGTTCAGGAACCGCAGGTGACATCGAAATCAACTCACCTAAAATTATTTTAGACAACCAAGGTAAACTCAACGCCGAATCTGCATCCGGTAACGGCGGTAATATCAACATCAATAGCGACTTACTTTTACTCCGTCGCAACAGTCAAATCTCCACCAACGCAGGTACAGACAAATTAGGTGGCAATGGCGGTAACATCATTATCAATAACCTCCCAAATTACCAAGGCTTTATCGTTGCAGTTCCCAACGAAAATAGCGATATCACTGCCAACGCCTTTGAGGGTAGCGGCGGGAAAGTTATTATCAACTCTGCTGGCATCTTTGGGCTACAGCCGCGCAGTCGGCAAGAGCTTGAGCAGCAGTTGCATACAACCGACCCGAACAAGCTAAATCCTAGTCAGTTGCTAACAAGTGACATCACTGCCATCTCCCAAAGCAAGCCTTCCTTAAATGGTGAGATAAATCTCAACACACCTGATACTGACCCTAGTCGCGGCTTAATTCAACTACCCTCTAACCTCGTCGATGCATCCCAACAAATCGCTCAAGGCTGCACTCCCAGAGGACGACAAACCGCCAGTCGTTTTATTGCCACAGGACGCGGTGGATTACCCCTTAGCCCCAACGAGCCTCTGCGGGGACGAGCAGTAATTACTGGTTGGGTAGATTTGCCCCCACAAGCAACACAGAGAGTCACGGATAAATTATCTACATCTGTTACTAAATCTACTAATCAGATTGTGGAGGCTCAAGGATGGATTGTTGATGGTAAAGGTGATGTTATTCTTGTGGCTCAATATCCCCAAAGTTCTTCTATTCCCTCTCCTATGTCCTGTAGTCGATGATTCATTATCCCAAGAGTAGGGGGAACAATTCCTATGAAACCTAAGAGTCATAAAAGTAACAAGTGGCCAAGAATGTGTAAAGGATGCTTTGAACCCACATTCCGCACCCCAACTGTCACAGAACATCAACAAAATGTAAATAAAATAGTACAAGAAAACTAATAAGAACGAATATTTAAATTGAAGCTAAGGGAGAAAAAGGAGATTACAGTACAAAACGTGTAAAATTTAACTCTAATCGCTTTAGTTAACTTGACGTTACATACTTGTAAATTTTGCCGCCCACTTACTTATATATATCCTGTCCGGTTAATCAACCTTCCTTCAAAAATATTTCTAGTCAGGATTTCAGTCCTGATTTTGTATCACGTAGCGTCTTGTAAAAAGGACTAAAGTCCTCTCTAAAAGCCAAAGGTTTCATTATGGGTACTTGTGATGACGCACTTCAATCACAGTATGTACATTGCCGCGAGGCGTAAAATCTGCTTTCACAATGACTTCCAACGGATCGCAAGCAGCTACAAAATCATCTAAAATTTGATTGGCAGATTCTTCGTGGGAAATGTAGCGATCGCGGTAACTATTAATATAAAGTTTGAGTGCCTTTAATTCCACTACCCGTTCATCAGGCACATAGCTAACATAAATTGTCGCAAAGTCAGGATAACCGGAAAATGGACATTTACAAGTAAATTCCGGCAAAGTAATGTTAATGTCATATCGCCTACCCACACGCGGATTGGGAAAGGTAATTAGTTTACCTTCGGCAATGTCGCGTTCGCCATACTTCATTTCTTGGTTTGTCATTTGTCATTTGTCATTTGTCATTAGTTATTCTACTTATCTTTACGTCCTTTTAGTAATTTTGTAGCTTGTTAACTCCTAACTCCAAACTCCAAACTCCTAACTCCCCCTCAATACTCTTCCTTCTCCCAGTCTGGACAATTCTCATCTTCGCACCCGTGGGGATGCATAGCACAAACTAATAAATTACCACCATAAACTTGACCGTGGTAATGACTACAACCAATACAGGCAGGATTTTTTTCAGATGTAGGTTCAACTGAATAAGGAAAACCCGGATCTACATCTGCTACCATGTCTTCCAGTTCCCAGTAAGCTTCTAACATCGGTTCAGCCAAATCCTGTAGATACTGATCGACTTCAGTAACAATATTATTATGTACTTGCTCGCTGACTTCTTCCGTTAGCTCAAAAAATGCGTCTACCACTTCACTCATTCCCAGGAAGAAGCGCTCTACTTCATCAGCTACTGTTTCGACGATTTCTACTAAATCTTTTTGCCACTGTTCCATAAACTTGACACCTTTGCAGGCTATAAACAGGACGCTTTGTGCTATCTGGCTTGACGCACTAAAATACACACTAGGCAATGTATCTTATCAAGTTTTTATCCAAAGTGTCATGTCAAAATGCCACTTATTAGTTATATTTATTGCGCTCAAAGAATGAATGCTTTTTATCGATCGCGTTGCAATCGTTTTAACTCATCTTGCAGTTTTAGCACTTCATCGCGCAATTTATCTACATTCTCATCATTTGACGCCTCTTTGACCGTTGGCTCTTCATCTTCCTCTAAAATTTCAATGCGGCGAGGTTGAGAAGGGGGCGTTTCTGGTGAGGTTTCAACAGATGGTTGGGCTTGTTGGGCTTGCTTCATCATGTCCTCAACGAAGCGGCGGGCTTCTTCTGTGTTCATTTCGCCCTTTGCCACCATTTCATCTGCCAGTTTTTGGACTTGCGATCGCACTTCGGCTAATTTTCCCCCTGCTTTCTCACCCGCGTAAGAAGCTAATCCAACACCGAGGTAAAAAGCTTTTTGAACAATATCTCCAAAACCAGGCATGGTTGCTGACCGCTCCTAAAAATAGGGCGACCCGGAGACTACGCCTACCACAAGCCTCCCGTGTTGCTGCTACCTTCCGGTTCTGACAAGATTTGGGTGTTGCGATCGCATAGATCCAGGTCTTATATAAACATAACATGAAAATTCAGTAAGTGTGTGTCATTCCATAACAATTCGCCATTCATAAAGCTGATAGTTGACGCAACCGTGTTTTACCAAGGGGTCATCAGCTACAATCGCTTCTGCTTCCTCCTTTGAGGCTGCCTCAAACAGTAACATTCCGCCTCTTTGCTCTACCCAATAGCCTGTTCGCGCTTTGTGTCCTTTAGTAATTAATTCCCGAATGTAGGCTTTGTGAGCAGGTACATATTGGTCAAAGGTAGATTTATCGACTTTCCCTTCTTCAATTTTTACAAACCACGGCATTGGCTTCTTAACTCCAGTTACAACAGACAGCTTACGTAAAGTACCCAGTGCTGATTCAGAGTATCAAATACAATAAATTTTAAGTGAAGTGCGCTATAGCTTTAGCCTAACGCACCGCTATATCTGTAATATCCTTTGAGCGTTTGCCGTTCAATACTCAACAGCAATGATTGATTTCATAATCCAAAATCTCAAATCCAAAATCTAAAATTGAATGAGCCGTTTTTTTGTTGCCCTCCTACCACCGCAAGATATTCAAGACTACGCCAACGAGATTAAGCAGTATTTTGCCTCACGCTATGCTAGTAGCGGGGCGCTAAAGTCTCCGCCTCATATTACCCTGCAACCGCCCTTTGAATGGACAGATGCTAACTTGCCACTATTAGAAGCATCCTTGAAACAGTTTGCCGATGGACAACAGCCAGTAGCAATTACACTTAAAGGGTTTGATGCTTTTGTACCTCGTGTCATATACATTAATGTCGTCAAAAGTCAAAGACTTTTAAATTTGCAAGCTGATTTAATGGCTTATACAGAAAGCAACTTGGGAATTGTTGATAAAGTTTCAAAAACCCGCCCTTTTTCCCCCCATTTAACGGTTGCATTTCGGGATTTAACAAAGCAGAATTTTAAAGCTGCTTGGCCAGAATTTGAAAATCGTCAGTTGCATTTTGAGTTTACTGCTGACAAATTAACCTTGCTGCTTCACGACGGGAAGCGCTGGAATATTAAACGAGAGTTTGCTTTTTTCTCTGGTAGTAATTGAGCTTGCAACTGATAATTCAGCCAATGTGGGTAGAATTTGGGATTCTAATTTATCGAATAGGTAATTCAATTACAAACTCGGTACCCTCTCCTTGTGTTGAATGGCAATTTAGCTTCCCGTGATGATTGTTAACTACAATTTGGTAAGCAATAGATAAACCTAGTCCTGTTCCTTTACCAATGACTTTTGTAGTGTAAAAAGCATCGAATATCTTTGTCCGGTTTGCTTCACTGATTCCTGAGCCATTGTCTGCTATTTTGAGAATAACTCGCTCTCCAATTGCTTCAGTTTTAATCCAAATCATCCCAATATGTCGAAAGTTTTCATCAAAATATTGATTGTTTTGGATTTCTTCAATTGCATCGATACTATTACCAATCAAATTCATAAAAACCTGATTTAGTTCGCCTAGATAGCACTCAACAAGTGGTAATTCTCCATATTCTTTGATTAATTTAATTGCTGGACGATGACCATTTGCTTTAAGTCGATGTCCAAGAATGAGTAGTGTAGTTTCTAAACCTTCATGGAGGTTAGCCAGTTTTTTACCTGCTTCTCCGTGTCGAGAGAATTTATTCAACGATGACACAATTTCTGTAACGCGATCTGTACCCAGTTGCATAGATTGAATAATTTTGGATAAATCATTTAACAAATAATTGATATCTTTTGTTTTAATAGCATTTTGAATTTCATCTGGGGGATCGGGTAGATACTTCTGATATAGTTCGAGTAAATTAACAACCTCTTGGAAATACTCTTCAATAAAATTCAAGTTACCAGCGATAAAATTTATGGGATTATTTACTTCATGGGCAATTCCTGCTGTCATTTGACCCAAGGTTGCGACCTTTTCTGCTTGAATCAGTTGGGTTTGAATCTGTTGTAATTCGGCGTTTTTGTCAATCAAGGTTTTAGTCAAATTTTTCAGATTCAGTTGATGTTCTATTCGCACCAAGACCTCTTCATACTGAAAAGGTTTAGTAATATAATCTACGGCGCCTAATTGCAATCCTTTAACCTTGTCAGCAGTATCTGAAAGAGCAGTCATAAAAATGATCGGAATATCCCGGACACGAGGATTGCTTTCACTTTTGAGGTATTTACAAGTTTCAAATCCATCGATACCCGGCATCATGATATCAAGCAAGATTAAATCAGGTAAATTATCATTATCTAATCTCTGAATGGCTTTTTCACCACTGCGCGCTGCCCAAACTTCAAAGCTAGACTGATCCAAAAAGCTCGATAAAACTTGTAAGTTAGCAGGGTTATCGTCCACGACTAAAATAATTCCTCTGCTCGGATCGCTATTTAGGGAATTTTTTTGATCGCCTATAGTTACTGTCATAAAATTTCTATCCTATATTGATTCACGTTGCTTCTTTGCAAAACGCTAAAAAAGAACACTCCTAATTCCAAATTCACGCGATAAAATCCCCATAAATAAATTTAGGGAAATTAATCCTTTGAGTTTTCGCTCAAAAAGTTAAGGATTAAATCTTCGTCAAACTGCCTCGCTAGTTGCCGCAATTGGTTAGCAAAGGGAGCGAATTTTGCGTCTGTTTCCTCTAGTTTATCTGCCCATTTTAAAATGTCATTAAAGTTACCTTTACTGGCTAAATTCATCAGTTCCTGCAAGACATCGGGGGAAGGAGGAGTTAATTTATCTGGTGTATCAAGTGTTGTAGGCAAAGAATTAATTTTTTGTTCCTCAGATTGCTGGTAAATCCATGTCAAACCTAAATTGCACTCTAATTGATGCAGTAATTCATTTGCCTGTACAGGTTTGCTCAAAAAGGTGTCACCTCCTGCTTGCAGACTGCGATGTTGGTCGGCTTCAAAGACACTAGCAGAAGAGACAATAATCTTGACATCGTGGATATCTGGGGTATGACGTAGGTGTTTAATCAATTCAAACCCATCCATTTCTGGCATCAGCAAATCTGTAATCACTAGGTCTGGTTTCAAGGCGATCGCTTTTTCTAAACCTTCTTTACCGTTGCTGGCTTCAACCACCTTGAAACCCAATGGTTGCAGTAAATTTGTAATTACTGTGCGATTCTCCCAGCGATCGTCCACCATTAAGATGGTGCGGGGACTACCTGCAAAGCCAATGATTTGTCCCTTGGATACAGCCATCGCAGACTGTATCCATTCGCTGGCTTGGGCGATCGCAATTTCAAACCAGAAAGTACTACCCTGACCGATCTCACTTTTAACCTGGATATCGCTACCCATCATCTGCACCAACTGCCGAGTAATAGCTAAACCCAGCCCCGTCCCTTCTATCTGATACTTTTTTGCACCTACTTGTTCAAATGGCAAAAAAATGCTGCCTAATTGAGTTGGAGTTATGCCAATTCCTGTATCTTTTACACTAAAGTGAATCCGATATTTCTCTGTCTGTTCATCAGCAGTCAGTCGATCGATTACCTCAACCTCGAAGTTAACTTTACCCTCATCGGTAAATTTAATGGCATTTCCCAGCAGATTCAAAAGAACCTGACGTAACCTTTTGACATCGACATGAACCCCTGTGGGTAAGTTGCTTGTGGGTTCATAGACAAACAAAATGCCTTTTTGTTCTGCCCGAATCTGGCAAATTTCGACAATACCCTGTAAAAAAGACGGAAAATGCACATCTTGAGGATTCAGTTCTAGTTTTCGCGCTTCAATTTTGGAAAGATCCAAAATGTCATTAATTAAAGTCAGTAGATGAGAGCCACACTGTTCAATAATGTTTACATGATATTGCTCTGACTCTGGCAAAGCTTTGGAACGCAGCAAAATTTGAGCGCAACCCAAAATACCATTCAAGGGCGTTCGCAGTTCATGGCTCATGTTGGCTAAAAATTCGCTCTTAGCCCGGTTTGCGGTATCAGCCGCTGCTTTAGATTTTTTCAGTTGAGCTTGTTCAAAAGCTTGTACCTGCCACAAGACAGTGACGATAATCGCTGTCAATCCGCCCACAATTAGGGCGATCAGATCGAGGAATTGTAGCCGAGATTCAATGTTTTGGCGCGGAATTACCAAAGCCACAGACCAATTAGCTTCTTGTAACGGTACATAAGCAACATACTTTTTAGTGCCGTCAATTTCCATCAATTGAATTCCCTGTTGTTTTTTTACCATCTGCTGCGCGATCGCATTTAAATTCCGATCTGGAATTTTCAGCAGGCTGGGTGCAGGTTTTTCTAACGTTGACATTAAGGTTGAGTTGGGATAGACGATCGCTTCTCCTTGGGAATTGAGAGCGAATGCATAGCTGTTCTTGCCGTAGCGCAACGAGTTAACCACCTTTGCAATGCGATCGACTTTAACATTGCCGTGGAAAACCCCAATCGGTGAACGATTGGTAGGAGAATCAGACCAGATTGGAGTGGCGATCGCAATTAAAGGAATACCTGTGGAACGGCTGATAAAGGGATCGGAAATGTTGCTTTTTCCCGCTAATGCTTTTTGAAAGTAGTCTCGATCCTTAATATTCTTATTTGACCGACCAATCTTAGTATTAAAATACGAACCATCCGGGGTAACTATTTGGAAAAAGAAAAATTCATCGATCCGCTCAACTTCTGACTTTAAATAAGGTTCTGCTAAAGACCAGTTTAAGGAGCGTACAGTTGAAGTATGAGCAAGGGTTTGTACCTCGACTTTGCGAATATGTAACCACTCTTCAATTTCATCAACTCCTCTCTGTACTTCTAAAAAAGCTTTTCCTCTCAAGTCTTGTAGCGTTATTTTCCGAGCAGCTTGATAGCTAAAATAAGCAGAAATACTCACAATAAGAGTAGTGCCACCGAGAATAAATCGAATCAGTAAATTTCGTGAAGAATACATTTTAATATCAGATGGGCTGGAGTTGCCTTTGATCGCAGGGTTCACCCTTTAAACAATGGGTTTTATAAGCAAAAAAAGAGCTATATTTAGATTGCCCAAAAAACTATTAATAATCGCAGTTATGATTGTTACCCATAGCTGCGATTGTCAATACCATAAATTTTGCTAACCATCCTTTAAATACCTGTATTGTGAAGTATGTATAGGCCGAGCGTCGGGTAAGTTCAAAAAATACATTTTAGAAAAAATATAATAATCAAATTTATCATTATATTTTTCTTGATAAATTAGATAATATTACTGATGTTTCAGTATCCGTAAATAGTCAACTTTATTTAGTTAAATAGGTATTTAAAATCAAAAATTTGGCTTATTTTGTAACAGGCGAAAGTCAAGAGTCGCCATCTAGGTGACAGTGGTAGCGATTAAATGACTGCCGACTCTATGCAAATTGAATGTGAAAGAGGTTATCAAATCTCATTAACAAGCTACAGTATATACCTGTAACATAACAACGAATTAGGTAATACTTACCTTTTGACTAATGACTCAAGTAGATATTCTGATCCTTTCAAATGGCCCAGGTGAAGTAACAACCTGGGTGCGTCCAGTAGTAAAGGCGTTGCGGCAAGAACTAGGGGATGACCGTTCTTTAGTGAGAATTTCTGTGGTATTATCGCCTTGCTCAAATGCCAGCGGTAAAGAAGCAGCGATCGCTCTTTCTTACCCCGAAGTAGATAGAGTTCAGGGAGCAGAACATTTTTGGCAATTTTTGCTTTGGGGTAAAACATTTGAAAATTGGGATTGGAGAAGTCGCGGTGTTATCATTTTTTTGGGCGGCGATCAAATTTTTCCAGTGATTATAGGCAAAAAGCTCGGATACCGCACAGTTGTTTACGCTGAATGGGAAGCTCGTTGGCATAACTGGATCGATCGCTTTGGCGTGATGAAACCCGAAGTAGCAGCCAAAGTCCCAGCAAAATATGCTCACAAATTCACTGTTGTCGGTGATTTGATGCTAGAAGCTAGTAGTCATTCGTCATTAGTCATTGGTCATTTGTCCTTAGCAAACGACAAAGGACAAATGACTAATGACATAGATGCGTCAGCGACTTACCACAGCGTAGGACAAAAGACTGAATTAATTGGGTTACTCCCTGGTTCAAAAGCAGCAAAATTAGCCCAAGGAGTACCATTATGTTTAGCTATTGCCGAATACATTCATGCAAAAAGACCGCAAATCAGATTTGTGATTCCTGTAGCCCCAACTTTGGATTTACCAACTTTAGCTAGTTTTGCCAATCCCCAAAAGAACTCTATTGCTGAAATCTTTGGCTTTGGCGGTGCTTCTTTAATTATTCCAGAGGATGCTCAAGGCAAGGCATTGCTCAAAACTGCAACGGGCTTAACTGTGGAAGTGTGGCAAGAAAATCCTGCATATCACCTATTATCCCAGTGCTGTATCTGCTTGACTACGGTGGGTGCAAACACTGCTGAACTTGGTGCTTTAGGAGTGCCAATGATTGTTTTACTACCAACGCAGCAACTTGATGCTATGCGTTCTTGGGATGGTTTACCTGGATTGTTGGCAAATCTGCCAGTAGTCGGTACGCTATGCGCTAAGGTGATTAATTGGTCATTTCTGAGATTTGTGAGACGCAAAGGTTTATTAGCATGGCCAAATATCTGGGCACAAGAAGAGATAGTCCCAGAAATTATGGGTAAAGTTCAACCACAAGATATTGGAGAAATGGTTTTAGACTTTTTGGCGAATCCAGAAAAATTGGATAATATGCGCGCTAAACTCCGAAATATTCGCGGTGAAAGCGGTGCAGCGCAGAAGATAGCACAGATTGTTGGTGAGGAAATTGGGAAGTAGGAACAGTTCGGCAGAATTTAATTGGAATTTTTAATAGTGGGACTTAGACAAAAATTAAGCCCAAATGTAGCCCAAACTGGCTTTATAAGTAACAAACACATCACGATAAATGGTCAACCAATCAAAAAATCAAAAAGGTTAGGACTTACGCATCGTACATAAGTACTAAACACAATTTGGGTATTTTAGCCATGTTTTGCATCCAGCGATCGCAAATGTCGGAATAAATCAGGGTTATCTGAAGCCTCTGAAAAGACTAAATACCGTAGTACACGTTTTGGTTGATTTGTATAGTGCGTAAGTCCTAAAGGTATAGCTGTGTTGTCTTACGCTTTAGGTTGGGAATTATAGAAAGTAATACTTTAAATACAATTATCCTTATGCGGTTTTTTTTAGTACCCGCTTATACAAGTATTTTATTGGTAACTTTTTTAGCTGGGTGTTCATCACCACAAAAAGTGCAATTAACAGTACAATCACCCATTTCCTCGCCAAACGCTGAATCATCTTTGCCTCTAAATAATTCTAAAATTTCCTCAGAATCGCCTAAAAATACTTTTCAAGATGCACTAGATGCAGCTGTTAGCGCTACTACTATAAGTCAATCATCTGTGTCTAAGGATGATTGGAATTTAGTTTATAGTAAATGGCAAGAAGCAATAAATTTGATGAGAACTATACCAGATAATAGCGAAAATTATGTGATGGCTCAGAAAAAAATTACTGAATATAGTAAGAATTTAAGTTATGCAAAACAGCAAGCTACAAAAAAAGAAATTATCAAAGAAGAAAAGACATTAATATTAATTCCTCCTGTAAGAAGAGAAACATGTCGAGAGAAGGAAATAATAGAGTCTTTATTTAAAGATATTCAAAAAGAGCCTCAGATGATTAATGAGCCGATACCTAAATATGCCCCAGGTGCTTGGGGTTCGCCATTTCCTTTATTGCATACAGCAGTTGGATTTGGTTGTAAAGTATACGTCGAACTACTAATTTCCATGAACGCAGATGTTAACAATGTGAGTTCTGAGGGCTTAAGACCACTTGATTTTGCATACAGAAAAGATATTGCTGCACTTCTCATTGCAAAAGGTGCAAATATTAATGCAACAAACGATAAAGGTTTAACTGCACTACACTATAAAGCACAAATTAATACTAAAGAAGGTAAGGCACATATTCATTTAAAAGATATTTTAGAAACATCTGAATTTTTGATATCTAAGGGTGCAAATATAAATGCTAAAGATCATAATGGCAAAACTCCTCTTGCTTATGCAAAATCAATCAATTTTCAAGAAATGATTAGGCTACTGAAAAGCTATGGAGGACAAGAATAGATATTATGATATCAAGCCACCCTTAAAAAAGCTTCTCGAACAATCTTGGTAAACTTATAATCGGCCAGCACTTAGTCCGAAGATTCGCCATTGCGTCGTCCCAATTCAAAAATGCCACAACTAATACACGCAAGTATACCTAAGCTGATTCCCCAACTAGGGCCTAAACTGAGTTCTACACCCCAGTTAACTAAAGCGCCAACTACCAAAAAAGGCACAATGCTAAACAGTGAGGCGTAGAAAGCATTTTGGGATTCTCTAGCTTTACGAGTCTTTTCAAATTCTGACTGGCTGGTATAAAGCGATCGCTCGGCAAAGTTAAACCAGCGATTGAGTTGCTCGATTACCCATTCATTGACTCTGGAAAAACCTAGATATAGCGCCAATGACCACAAACTCGCTCCAGCGATCGCGATCGTGTCTAATTCAAAACGGAAAGGTAAAATTTCAGTCAGCATTGCTTAGGTGAGTCCTGCAAAGGGTTAACTTTAGCTGTCAGTAGATGCTAAATAAACCTCTTGTGCAATTTTAAGCATAAAAGCTAACAAGATTTCAACTACTTGACAACTTCCCGCTTTTTAGCTTGAAGCAAACCTAATTTACGGATTGCTGGGTAAATGATCGGGGTCGATGCCAAGAGAACGTAAATGCTGTGCAAACTTTTCTGCTTTTTCTTCTGCCGTTAAATACCGATTTCCTTGTTCGTCATACCAAGATAGAAATTCCTGACCAATTCCACCAATAACACCTTGATGTCGTCCAATTCCTAAACCAACCTCTGGCATCCAATGAGGTTCGCCAATTTGTAATTGATAATTTTTATCTACCAATTTGTAAATTTCAAATGGTTGATGTCGATCGCGTTGCCAATATTCGGGGTTGTAAATAATGTAGTAAAGTACGCCAAGTTTCCGATAAATTTCTAACTTTTCGTCGTATTCACTTCCTGGGAAATGGGATACCATCTCCAATGTTAGTATTGGTACTACCTCATTTTCTTCCCAGACAGCGTAACTTCTACGCGATTTACCACCTTTTTTGCGATCGACTCCCAAACTCAAAAACCCATCTGGTACTATGGGGACTCTAGCATTAGCCCCTGTCGTGTGGTAGATTGCCATGTCTACGCCGAAAAACCAATCGGTGCGCGTTGCCCAAATCGAGGTTAATAAGAACAGTAGAATGTTGGGCAGAAAATTTTGATCCTCATTATCCACAGGTATATCGTCCGAGCAGGCTAGTTCGTCAGTGCTTGGAAGCCCAACGACTTTAAGGTTTTCTGACAGCATGACTATTACCGCGGTGGCTTCGGTTTCTTTGATTATAGATAAATTCAACTTGCCAAGGGTGCAGGGAAGGAACGCATCTAATAGCGTTCTCCACCCCAGCTAAAAACAACTTGCAGGCAACTTTTTTGCTTATGCAATATGTCAGTTGTGTTTTTGTCTGTAATCTATGCCAGGAACCGGACTTGAACCGGTGACACGAGGATTTTCAGTCCTCTGCTCTACCAACTGAGCTATCCCGGCTGGGGCTTTTGTGAGCCACGATTAATCAATGTAGCAAAGATAAAAGAATATAGCAAGTCTTTGGAGAAAAATAGTTATGCAGCTTTCAAACTCAACTTAAACCAGACGAAAACGGCTACAAATAGGAGAAACTGGACAAGAACAATACTTGGCCCAGAAGCAAGGTTGAAAATACCTGAGACCATGATGCCAGCAATGCTGCTGATGGAACCAACTATTACCGACATGACTAGAAAGCGGCTAAAGTGGTGACTCATCAGTTTGGCGGTGGAGGCGGGAATGACCAAAAAGGCGTTCACCAGTAAAACACCAACAGCTTTAATCGCCACAGCAACGGCGAGTGAAAGCAAGACCACAAAAGCGTAGCGGTACAATTGAACGGGAACGCCTTGAACTTGGGCAACATCGGGGTTAAGGGTCAATAAAATTTGCTGTCGCAGAGTTGATAGTAAAAATATGCTACCTCCCACAAGGACTAGCAGCGTCAAAATCAAATCTGTGGTGTCGATCGCTAGAATATCCCCGAACAGTACAGCCATCAAGTTGCCACGATATCCTTTAATTTGGCTCGTGAGAATTAAACCGATCGCTAATGCTCCAGATAGCACGATGCTAAGTACGCTATCGCTAGCTAAGTCGGTTTTGTCGATGAAGTAGAGGACAATAACCCCAAAAACTAAGGTAAAAGGTAATAGCATCCAAGTAGGATTTATTTGTAGCAGCACACCTAACGCCACACCTACTAATGCTGCATGACCAACCGCGTGGCTAAAAAATGACAACTGGCGCAAGGTGACAAAACTACCCAACATCCCGCCAAGTATTCCCATCAAGGCAGCACCGACAATCGCACGCTGTATCGAGGCAAGTTGTAACAACTCTAGCAAGTCATTACTACTAGCGATCGCAAGCCAAGTTATCTGACAATCATTGAATAAATTTATAATTACTGGCATAATTCATTCTTTAATTACGAATTACGAATTACGAATTACGAATTCTTTTAATGTTGGTGCTGGTAGCGGCTGAAACCTGGGCCATAGGTTGCTAACAGGTTTTGCGGTGAAAGGGCAATTTCTGGCTTACCAGTACAAACAATGCTTTGGTTTAGGCAAAGCACGCGATCGCAATGCCGATTTACCATATCAATATCGTGAGAAACTTGTAATACTGTCCAACCTTCCTCTCGCTTTAATTCATTTAACAAAGCGTAAAAATCTGCTGCACCTTGCACATCAACACCAGCAAAAGCTTCATCCAGTACCAAGAGTTTCCGAGGCATTACCAAACAATAAGCCAATAAAACCCGCTTCAGTTGACCGCCACTAAGAGTACCAATAGCTTGATGCTGTAAATGATAAGCATCAGTTCGCCGTAAAGCTTCTGTTACTGCTGCCGATTTTTCTCGGTCTTGTTTCCACAGCTTGGAGAAAAATAAATTCTTTTTTTTCCCTTCCTTAGTCCATCCCAGTCCCACCAATTCGCTGACAGAAATAGGAAAGCTGCGGTCAAAAATGAAGTTTTGCGGCATATAGCCCAATGCGTGGCGTAAATGCCCCAATCTGGAAATTGGACGACCTAATATTTCAATCGTCCCAGCACTTCGAGGTATCAAATCTAAAACCGCTTTTACCAAGGTACTTTTACCAGCACCATTGGGGCCAACAATGGCTGTATCTGTTCCTGGTAACAATTCAAAGGAAACATCTCGAACAGCTAGATAGCTGCCTTGGTAAACAGCTAATCCTTCTACTTTCAAAATAGGAATGTCATTAGTCATTGGTTATTGGTCATTGGTTATTGGTCATTGGTCATTGGTCATTGGGCATTAGTCATTGGGCATTGGGCATTAGTCATTGGGCATTGGGCATTGGGCATTGGGCATTGGTTATTGGTCATTAGTCATTGGTTTATGCTTAGTAACTTTAAATAAAAGACAAAGGACAACTGACAAATGACAAATGACAAATGACAAATGACAAATCTATTTACACGATGTTTCCAGAGTTTGCAAATTCGCTTTCATTGCCTTGAAATAATGCTGTGGATCTGTTTCTCCAGTTTCTAGAGAATCCAGAGTACGCAAATTTAATTTCAAGTCTTTAGAGAGGCTGTTCAGCAGTTTATTATCTACTCCTGGCTCGCTAAATAAAGCTTTAACTTTGTATTTTTTCACAGCGCTGACGGCATTTTGGACATCTGTTGGTGAAAGTTGATCTTCAGGAATTTGTACCACTGCAACTTGCTTGAGGTTATAGCGTTTGGCTAAATATGGAAACGCATCATGAAAGGTAATAAAGGTGCAACTGGGATTTTTCTGCAAAGTCTGCTGAAATTTACTGTTTAAGCTTTCTAATTCTTTAATATAAGCTGTAGCATTTGCTTCGTAAGTAGCTTTGTTCGCCGGATCGGCAGCAATTAATCCATCTCGAATATTTGTTACCTGCTGTTTTGCTAAAACTGGATCTAACCAAACGTGAGGATTACCTTGACTATGTTCGTGGTCTTTTTCATCTGACGTAGTTTTTACAACAGGTGAAATTTCATTTAAGGGTTTAATACCAATACTTGCATCAATTTCAGTTAATTTGGGATTTTGGGCATTTTTGACGGTACCTTCTAGAAATTCCTCTAAGCCTAAACCATTTTTTACTAACACCTTAGCAGTAGCGATCGCTTTGACATTTCCTGGTGTCGCTTGGTATTCATGTACCTCCGTACCAGGTGGTACTAGAATTTCTACATCTGCGACATCCCCAGCTACTGCCTTAGTAAACAAATATATCGGCAAAAATGTCGCTACTATTTTAGTTTTTCCCGGCTGCGCCTGTGGGATAGAAGCAGCTTCTTGTGCTTGTGGTAACTGTTCGGAAGTTGTTCCCTGATTTGGATTCGATTGGCTACACCCAGTAGCCATCGACAATATTAGCAGAGTAATTATGGGCAAGATGCCGCTTCTTTGCCTACCTGTTCTAATTTCTCTGCAATTCACTATCACGATATTTCTCCTCAAAACGGATGCTTGCTCTACCTTTGTCATCATCGCTATTGACAATGGCAAGTATTCTAAACTTTATACTATAATAATTCTCATTCTCATTTTAAGTACATAATATCATTCTGGGTTTGCTGTGTAATGAGTAACAACAAAACTTTTTCAGACGGTACAGCCCTCTGCAATTTAGTTTTCCCTAAATAATTAGGATTTCTTGACTTTTTTTGTTAAAAAGTTTCCTGACTTCTGATAAGATTGCTGACAAATATTCTCATAAAATACACGTTTAAAAAACGTGGTTTGGGTGTGAGTTGGAGATCGGTGTGAGGAGAGAAATGCAAAAATTCTGGAAATATCTGCTAGTTAGTCCAGCAGTCTGCGGTGTCATGCTATTTGTGAATACTGCTACATTTGCAGGTGAAACTTCTAGTATGTCTGAAATCAATCAAGTGCAAGTTTTAGCTAATCCAGACACAAAAGTTCAGACAAAAGCGCAAGTTACCTCCGTGTCTCAATTTTCTGATGTACAACCAACCGACTGGGCATTTCAAGCATTGCAGTCTTTGGTTGAACGCTATGGCTGTATTGCAGGATACCCAAATAGCACTTATCGCGGTAATCGGGCATTAACGCGATATGAGTTTGCTGCTGGTTTGAATGCTTGTCTCGATCGCGTTAACGAACTTATTGCTACAGCCACTGGCGATTTAGTTAACAAACAAGATTTAGCCACATTACAAAAGTTGCAAGAAGATTTTTCCGCCGAACTGGCGACACTCCGAGGTCGTGTGGATACAGTAGAAGCGCGAACTGCTGAATTAGAGGCGAATCAGTTCTCAACTACAACTAAATTGCAAGGACAAGTTGTTGCAGTTGTTAGCGATGTGTTGTCAGGAAATACAGTCAACGGTGCGGAAATTACAGATAAGAATACAACTTTAGGGTTACGGGCGCGGATAGAATTAGTAACCAGTTTCACAGGGAAAGATACGCTGTTCACCAGAATCCAGGCTAATAATATTCTCGGCCCTAATATTGGTACGCCAGAGGGTAACTTATTTTTTACTGGCGAGGATGGTACTACTGATGCTGCGATAGATGCACTGTTTTACAGATTTCCCTTGGGCGAAAAAACAGAGGTTGTTGCTATTGCTAATGCAGGTGCAGCAGACGACCTTACCACTACTGTGAATCTCTTTGATGGTGATGGTGCTTTTGGTGCTTTGTCCACCTTTGGTACACGTAACCCAATTTATAACCAAATAAATGGCGCGGGGTTGGGAGTAACGCACGAGTTCAATGATAAATTGGCACTAAGTCTAGGGTATTTGAGTGGTACAGCTAATGACCCTACACCCAATAATGGTTTGTTCAATGGTTCTTACGGTGCGTTGGCACAGTTGACAGTTAAACCAAGCGATCGCATTTCTATCGGTTTAACTTACATCAATTCCTACAATCAACCACTACTCACAGGTAGCAATGCCGCCACTTTCCAGAATATAGCAGCTATCCAAGGTTTACCAGAAGAGCAAGTCGGATTTTCCAGTAATTCTTACGGTGTCGAAGCATCCATTGGCATCACTGATAACATCGTCTTAGGTGGTTGGGCTGGATACACCAACAGCCAAAGCTTGAGAGGAACTCGTGGAGACATTGATATTTGGAACTATGCTGTCACCTTGGGCTTCCCTGACCTCGGTAAAAAAGGTAACTTAGCAGGTATCATCGCTGGTGTGGAGCCGAAAGTGACAAGTTCTGACATCGCAGGGTTGGATAGCGATCCTGATACATCCTATCATCTTGAGGCTTTTTACCAATATAAGCTGAGTGACAATATCACCATTACTCCTGGAGTCATCTGGTTAACATCTCCAGATCACAACGACACGAATGATGATGTTGTTATTGGTGCATTGAGAACCACATTCAGTTTCTAATTTTTAAAATCTTAAAAGAAGACGCAAAAGATAAATTTGCGTCTTTTTTTGTGTATAGGTTTAAAAATAGAACTTAGCATTTTTACCCGGCTTGATATAGCAAGGGACTGGGGACTGGTGACACTTCGACAAGCTCAGTGCATCGCTGGGGATTGGGTGAAAAGTCTTGTTGTGTCTAAGTTTTATCATCTGTTAATGTCCTAACCACCAAGGCTTGTGCTATATCTGAAAACAACGCGAGTTTGACATTTAGGAAAAGTCAAAAAAGTTGCTCGATATGAATTTGCTTAATTGAACATCCACGCAGCTTGAAAAAAGTCGCGTTCGCAAAACATCGCATAACGATAAGTTGAATGCACAACAGAGTTGGTAGCGGCATAATTGTCAACCAAATTTTCTAATTGTTGTGTTAGTGGTTGAAAATCTGCGCCGCTATAAGTACGAATCCAGTCTGCATATTGATGATCGGGAATACCGTTACCAGCCAATTTTTCTCCTAAAAAGGCATACAAACGCATACAGGGAGACATCGCCGCCGCAGTTAAACCTACATCTTTGCTCCAAGCAGTTGCTAACAAAAAATCAGTATAGCGGCGGGTGGCAGATGTCGGTTCTACAGCATACAAATTGACTCCCCACTCAGAAGCATAACTACTATGCAGCCGTAGTTCTTCTAAAACTCCACTAGCTAAATTATGAAATGTGGTGAAACCTAACCAGTCTGGTGCTTTAGCTGCGGCGATACTGTAGGCACGGGCAAAAGCTTCTAAGAAAAAAGCATCTTGCCCTACGTAGTAAGCAAATTTAGCTCGATCAAGAGTACCATCGCCAATACCTTGAACAAAAGGATGCTCTAAGCAAGCTTGGGCTAAGTCTTGATTTGCTGCCCATAATTCGTTAGATAAAGTCATTTGTTATTTGTCATTTGTCATTTGTACTGCCCTTCAACTACGCTCAGGAACCGCGAACGCGAACAGCGTCTCGTAGAGAAGCCGTAAAGCCTGCGGCATAGCTTCGCTTAAGGCGCAGCGTCTCGTAGAGAAGTATTTGTTAACTGTTATTATCTCTTTTAAAAAGGGAAGAAATTGAGCAAGACTGAGCCAATACTTCCCAAAAAGTCAACGAAGCTGGGTTTACCAGTACTTACCTTCTCATTGACGGGTGTTTGCAGTTCTTTGATAAAAGTTTGGGCTGTTAGGGTTCCAGTGCTGTTGTTTTGGGATGTAAACAATTTTTGTGCAACTTGAGCATCTTGGAATGCACCTTGTCTATCTAGTATTTGGTAACGGGCGACACCACGAGCTAGATAAGCATCTGCATATTCTGGTTTAATTGCGATCGCTTGATTAAAATAACTGATTGCTTGCTGTTGGTTGCCTTTTTGCCCTTCTGCTACACCCAAAGCATAAAAATCTGCTGGTGAAGCAATTTGTGATGGTATCGCAACTGCACCTTGAAAGTTAGTCCCATTCAAGTAAGCGCCAGTTAGTTCTGCATTTGCTAAATAAGTATTTCTCAAATCAGCACCCGTCAAATTTGCCCCATTAAATTTAGCTTCGCTCAGGTTAACGCCAAATAAACTCGCGCCACTTAAGTTTGCACCCCGCAAATCTGCACCGCTCAAGTTTGCACGGCTGAGGTTAGCACCTGTGAGATTAGCACCGCTCAAATTGGCTCCAGATAAGTCAGCCATCACTAAACCTGCACTCGTCAAATCACAGTTTTGACATTGTTTGGTTGCTAATAACTGTTTAACATGTTCAGAATTAGCCGCTTGTACGGTCGTTGTCAAACTAATGGTGGTTAAAAATGCAACTGCACTTAGAAGTTGATTCTTCATATTTATGTAATATTTTTTACTTAATAGCAGTATGAACTGAGATGGATTTATACCTCAGCATTATGATATGAGCAATCTCAATAATTTGTCCTCTGTAGTTGCCTACATCACTTATAAATTGGTGATACCTTTCCTGTGGAACCTTACGCTAAAGGATTATAGAAAAGTCGGAAAAGTATAAATTGAGCCGATATTAAGATTGATAACCCCAGTAACAAGGGTAAATGAGCATCATTCGTCAAGATAAATGATACACTTTACTACAGGCGAAACTGATGTTACAAAATTAAACTCACTGCAAAATATCGCTTCCAAAAAATCATCTGTAACATCCAAATAATTAGTATTTTTTAAAATCAAGTCAATTAGTAGAGCAGTATCCAAGCCTAAAGTTTGCCCTATAACTGGACTAGTCATTGTCATCAGGGATGCTCTAACTCAGGAGCAAAATGATAGATTTGCTTTTGGATACCCTGATTTTAAATAAATATGAGACTATAGAAACATTAAGGCAGTCAGAAAAACGTGAGTCAGCAAGACAAACTCTTAGACAAAATTATCTCTGGGACTTCTGATACAGATATCCCCTTCGCCCAACTGTGGCAACTTTTATATACACTAGGCTTTGAAGAACGGATTCGTGGCGATCATCGTATTTTTGTCAAAGCCGATGTTGAGGAGATATTGAACCTGCAACATAAAAAAGGAAAAGCCAAAAGTTATCAAATTAAACAAGTTCGGGCAGTGATTCTCAAATATAAGCTAGGAAGTAAAAATGATGTTTCGGTATGAAATTATTCTCTACTGGAGTGAATTAGATCGAGCTTTTATTGCTGAAGTTCCAGAGTTATCAGGCTGTGCTGCTGATGGTGATACTTATCAAGAAGCACTGCATAATGTAGAATTAGTTGTGCAGGAATGGATAGAAACTGCTAAAGATTTGGGGCGTCCAGTTCCTGAGCCTAGACCACGTTTGATGTATATTTAATTGATACGCAAACCAAGTTAAACTGATTTTTTAGCACCATCAGAAATATTTAATACCACATTAGATACGGTTCGGAAAAATTTTCACTAAAAGACCTAAAAATTTCTACTGGCTGCCATTATAGTATCTAAGTTATAGCGATTCTCATTTGAATGGGTACATAGTATTGCCCATTATTGTCAACTTCAGATCAAATGCTTGTACCACAAGTCGAATTACCCCCCTTAATTCCCCCGATATATTGGGGGTAAACAAGAAAATCCGGTTCCCTCCCCTTTATAAGGGGAGGGTTAGGGTGGGGTAAAAGAATATTTGATACATTAATCATAACTTTTCAAACATTCTTTAAGTGAAAAACTTAGTTACTGGCAACCTTACAAATTACCATAATATGTGATTTGTATTTGTTAGTAGTATAGTGAATAAGTTGTAGTCCAGAACGTTCTAGCTCTTGCAATAGTTTAGGTATTTCATACTTGTGATGTCGCCAAATAGTAATCTCTTCACCTTTAGAGATTTCAATATTTTTATCTATACCCATGCGACTAAAATTTATAGTGTAATCATGACATAGTTTCAGATTAGCAACAATACTATCTGTTTTGAAATCGTATTTTCTCACTAGTTCACAATCTTCAGATTTTATCCCAATCTTTTTTTTAACCCATCCATATATTTCTTCTACGTGATACTTGCAGCCACCTCTAACTATTCCATCCCATGTAGAGTTAGAACCAGTCTCGTTAGTAAATACTAAAAGATCATTTTTTCCCATGCTATCTCTAAAGTTTTTGAACACTTCATCTCTATTTTGATGATTTCCAATGGTAACACCTAAGTGTAAAAATATTTTTGCTGTGTCGTCAATTTCAAGGCTAGCTTGATTTTGGAATAAACTTTTGGGTACACAACTACTTTCTATATCAATTGTGGAACTGAGAAAATCGATTAATGGAAACCATTTTTTGAAATTACTTTTGGAGAGATGAAGCAATTCTTCACTAATATCTAAAGCAATATATTTGTTAACTTTTTCTAATTGATTTAGTTTGCGGATAAATTTTTTAACTGGATATGAATTCCCTGCACCAACGTCTATAATATTTACTCTATCGCCAGCTTTGATATTACTATTCAGGTATTTAAAATTATCTTTTAAAAGGTCAATTTCTACATTTGCTCTTCCATACCATCTAGGAATAGCGTGTTTCAAATAAAAATCGTTCCAAATTTTGGCACCTCTCCCTTTATAAGAATACTTGAGAGGAATTTCTCGTCTGACTTCTAATGCATGAATTATCCCTGAAACTTCTTCTTCAGAAAAAAGAGAGTAGAACTCAGAACTTGGCTTTGCTGTGCGACTGATAGCAGGTGAAATATCACAGGGAAGTTGGGAATTGCTATGAAAATTTTGAGCCATTATTCTTGTTCTTTGGTTTTCTTTGGTCTTGAAATTGATTAGCCGCAATGCTTGCTAAAAATGTATTCTCCCATGCCACTGTCCCAAAACTCGGAATTTGCACCACAAACAAGAGAGGTACTCTATATTTCACATTCACCACTATCAAATGGTCAATTGTTTTTTTACAATCAAAGTACGATAATTTTCCAATGATACAGGGGTAAATACCATTGGTTCAGCAACCAGAACTCCAGGAAACTTCGTCGATAAAGGCAACCCAGCGCGTACTTAAAAGTTTAAGCACTTACCGATGGACTTCGCTTGGAGCATTGGTCAGCCTGTTGCTGTTGACGATCGCAAACGCACTCACTCCACAACTATTTCGGTGGGGAATTGATGAGGGAATCGCGCCAAAAAATCTCCAAATTGTGCTATATAGCGCCGCCTGGATGGTAGTTGCCGCGATCGCTCGTGGTGTATTTAACTTTGGACAAAGCTATTTAGCAGAAGCAGCGTCTCAGGGTGTTGCTTATGACCTGCGAAACAAAATTTTCAGCAAAATTCAAAATCTCAGTTTCAGCTTTCATGACCAGGCGCAGACTTCCCAACTACTAACCCGTGTCACCAGCGACATTGAACAAATTCGTACCTTTGTTGGTACTAGTTTAATTCAGGTCGTCAGTTCAGTTGTGACATTGGTGAGTATTTCGGTGGTTTTGCTGGTAATGAACTGGCAATTAGCACTGATTAGCCTAACAGCAGTGCCGATAACCGCATGGTTAATGGCACGATTCGTCAGCCGAAATAACAAACTTTTTCGGCAAGTACAAGAGCAACTGAGCAACCTCAATGCTATATTGCAAGAGAACTTGCTAGGAATCCGCGTAGTAAAAGCCTTTGTGCGGGAGTCAACCGAAAGGTCGCGTTACACAACTCTCAATGATGGCCTAGTCAAGGCAAACATGAAGACCATTAGCGCCATCCGCGATACCTTCCCCTTGATATTCTTGCTGAGTAATTTGGTAACACTGGCAGTTTTCGCCTACGGGGGAGCGCAGGTGATTGGGCGCAGATTTTCCATTGGCGAACTGGTGGCGTTTAACTCCTACCTAGCGTTGATTCTCCAACCGATTTTGTTGATTGGATTTGCCGCACCCGCGATCGCTCAAGCAGCTGCTTCCGCCGAACGTGTCTACGAAGTTGTGGATGCAGAGGTAGAAATTCGCGATCGCCCCGGTGCTGTCCCCTTTGACACCTGTGGTGGTAGAATTACCTTTGAAAATGTTTCCTTTCGCTATCCCGGAGCGACAACCGAAACTCTCAAAGAAGTATCCTTTGAAACCAAGCCTAACGAGCTAATCGCTGTTCTCGGAATGACTGGTTCGGGAAAAAGCACAATCATGAACCTGATTCCTCGCTTTTACGATGTCACCAAGGGAGCAGTTCGCATTGACGGACGAGATATAAAAAGTTTCACACTCAAAAGTCTCAGATCGCATATTGGTATTGTTTTTCAGGAAACCACCCTCTTCTCTGGCACAATCCGCGAAAATATTGCCTACGCCAAACCCGATGCTACCTTAGAGCAGGTGATTGAAGTTGCAAAAACCGCCCAAATGCACGATTTTATTAGCGGTCTAGCTGATGGCTACGAGACGATTGTGGGCGAACGGGGCGTAGGCTTATCTGGTGGACAAAAACAACGAATTGCGATCGCTCGTACCTTACTAACCGATTACAGCATTCTGATACTCGATGATAGTACCTCAGCTATAGACGCGAAAACTGCTGCCCAAATTCAAGCCGAACTAGATGGTTTAATGCGCCAAAAAGCTTGTACAACCTTTGTAGTAGCTCAACGTATTAGCACCGTGAAAAATGCCGACCGCATTTTTCTCATGGATAAAGGACGCTTGGTAGCACAAGGCACTCATGAAGAATTGATGCAAACCAGTCCACTCTACGGTGTGATTTTGGAATCTCAGGTAAAGCCGAAGGAGAAAAAATGATCTCCAATTAGCATCATTAATTTTGCTTACAGCCTTGTAATCAAGACTTTTAATCTAAAATCCAAAATCTAAAATCCAAAATTTTTATGAGAGGCACTATTCCCGTTGTTGCATCTGAGGAAAACGCGAGTCAGCAATTTTCCACCCTGCGGCGCTTTTTACAATACGTGCTACTTTATCGCAAAGAAATTCCCATCGCCCTGACATTAGTATTAATTGGTGCCATAACTCAGGCGGTTGGGCCATTCTTTCTGGGCTGGTCGATCGATCATCTGATTGCACAAGGTAATTTGCAAGGACTGCTGCTGTTGTTAGGACTACTAGGGCTGAACTATGGACTTGGTGTCTTAGCAATTCGGGGTCAAATTATTCGAGTCGGCTGGATTATGCAGCGATTGCTGGCTCAATTGAGGCAAGATATTTTCATTAAAATCCAAAGTCTGCCACTCAGCTTTTTCGATCGCAGCGAAGCAGGCGATTTAATGAGCCGATTGCTGAATGATGTCAACACCGTGAATCAAGCATTTGGACTGACAATCGCCCAAATGCTGGGCAATACTTTTAGTTTGGTGGGCATTGTGATTGCCATGCTCTCAATCAACCTGCAACTTGGTTTGTTGAGCAATCTAGTTGTGCCACTGATGATTTTTACCACAAGTTTATTTGCACGTTGGGCAAGAGTCAGATTTCGCGTCACCCGACAAACTATTGGGGAGCTTTCCGCCAAGTTAGAAGAAGATATTGGCAGCGTGCGAGAAGCGCAAGCATTTAATCGCGTACAGATGAATATCAAAGAATTCGACGTTCTTAACGCCGCCAATAGAGATGCCAACGTTGAGGCTGTGGCAATTACTTCCGCCTTTTTGCCCTCTATCGATTTTCTCAACACACTAGCAACGGCTGGCGTGCTAGCCTATGGCGGTTATCTAGCGGTAACAGGAGCTGCAACAGTGGGTGTAGTCACATCCTTTTTACTTTATGTCCAGCAGTTCTTCCGCCCGATCCAAATTCTCAGCCAGTTTTATACCCAAGCTCAATCTGCTTTTGCCGGATTAGAGCGAATATTTCTATTATTAGATGAACCGTCAGAACTCAAAGATGCACCCGATGCCATAGAAATGCCGCCTATTCAAGGTGAGGTGACATTCTCAAATGTCAAATTTGGCTATAACCCAGATCGACTGGTTCTTAAAGGAGTGAATTTACACGCCTATCCAGGACAGATGGTTGCATTAGTCGGGCCAACCGGTTCGGGAAAAAGTACAATTATTAACTTGATTTTGCGCTTCTATGATGTATCAAGCGGTGCAGTGAAAATTGACGATCTTGATGTGCGTAGCGTGACTCAAGCGAGTCTGCGCCGTCAAATTGGCATCGTTCTACAAGATAATATTTTATTCACCGGTACCGTCGCCGAAAATATAGCTTTTGGCGCTCCTTACGCCAGCCAAGCTGATATCGAAGCGGCTGCACAACTGGCAAATGTGCATGAGTTCATTACCTCACTACCACAGGGTTATACAACTCAATTGGGGGAACGGGGAGCGCCTCTGAGCCAAGGACAGCGACAACTAATCAGTATTGCTCGGGCGGTATTAATTAATCCCCGAATTCTGATTCTGGATGAAGCCACTAGCAGCATCGATACCCGCACAGAAGCACTAGTACAAAGTGCGATCGCTCGATTACTCCAAGGTCGTACTAGTTTCGTAATTGCCCACCGTCTCAGTACAGTTACTCAAGCAGATCGGGTATTAGTAATTCAGCAGGGAGAAATTGTCGAACAGGGTACTCACGCCGAACTCATTAATCAGCAGGGTGTTTATGCCAACCTATATGCCCTGCAACTGGGTGCAGCAGACACAATGGTTCTTGAAAACCAAAAGTAAAATAAATATATAGCTAGAATTTATCAATTACCAGCAGAAGAATGAAGTTACCTAACCTTGATTCACAAAGCATCGATCGCATCATTGAAATGGCATGGGAAGACAGAACATCTTTTGATGCTATTGAGGCTCAGTTTGGGCTATTGGAAAAAGAGGTAATCGCCCTAATGAGGCGCGAAATGAAAGAATCTAGTTTTAAGATGTGGCGAAAGCGAGTCACCAAACGCAATACAAAGCATTTATCTCAGCGAGAATTTATTGCAGGCCGGTTTAAATCGCATAATCAAAAAACCTAAATAATTGGGTAAGCGTAGGCGTAGCCCGCACTTCTCTACGAGACGCTCCGCGAACGACTTGGCTCAGTGACCATCGTAGACATCACTCTTTTGCGATCGGAACCACCAAGGGCTAAAATGCTGTAGAAGAAATAAGGCTGCGATCGCGCTTCGCGTTGCCACAGGCATCGCTTGGACTCATTGAGTGAAAACTACCAAAGAGAGAAGCACAATGACGAAAGTTACACTCTACATTGCAGCTAGTTTGGATGGCTACATTGCTCGCAGCGATGGCAAAATTGAGTGGCTATCAATCCTTGATATAGAAGGTGAAGACTACGGTTACACTGATTTTTACAAATCGATTGATGCGATCGCCTTGGGTAGCAAAACCTATGAAGTAGGGCTGGGTTTCGATCGATGGCCTTATCCAGAAAAAAAATCTTTCGTATTCACCCAGCGTAATTTCCAATCCGATCGTGAGGACGTTGTATTTGTTTCTGACCCAGTAAAACAGGCGTTAGCAGATATAGAGGCTCAAGGTTTTAAAAATATCTGGCTAGTTGGTGGCGGAAAATTAATCAATTCGTTTCTTCAGCACAGCTTGATTGACGAATATATTATTTCAACGATTCCAACTATCTTAGGTGGCGGTATACATCTTTTTCCACCACCTACCCCTGAAGTAAAATTGGAGCTGATTAACTCACAACAATATCCAAGTGGTTTACTTCAAGCACATTATAGGCGAAAAGTAAATGGTTAAAATAATTCGTAATCCTTAACGATCTTCTCTACGAATTACGTTAGCGCAGCGTTAGCGACGCAGGAGCGTCATTACGAATTAGCTAAACAAGCTTCTGAACAGCGTTGCTAAAGTCTTCGTAAGGAGAAACCCCTACTATAGTTTCTGCTAAAATACCATCTTTGAAAATTAAAACTGCTGGAATACTGCGAAGACCGAATTTTTTGAAAATGGGCTTATTCCTGTCAACGTCTACCTTGACTACTTTAGCGCGACCTTTATATTCTTCGGCAAGTTGATCCATTAACGGACTGACTAGGCGACAGGGGCCACACCAAGTAGCAGTAAAATCAACAACAACAACTTTCTCTTCACTTCCATTTAAAACAACATCAAATTCACTTTCTTCAACGTAAGTAACTATGTCAGTATCAGTAGACATTTTTTAATTCCTTAGTGGCAAACTAAAATTTCAGCAAAAAACTAACTATACAAACTATACTCCCTTCTGAGTGCCAGATTTATTAGTTACCTACATTCATGGGAAAACTCCCGCAGATGATTTTTGCTGACGAGGGTATATTTAATTACTTATAATCTTTTTACGTAGGGTGCGATCGCATAACGCACATTACTATCTAAAAACCCATACCTTCAAGGCGTAGAAGCGTCAACAGTCATCCTGCTGACCAAATAATTCTAACAACCCAATTGTGCCGACAAAAAAAGTATAAGTAGCATATTTTATTGGTATCTTTTGTCTTGAAGGTGCATAAAAAGCTGCTATAATACTTTCAATAAAATGGCATATCATTGCAAAACGCTCAATCCAAAAAATTGGATTAAGGCTGCTTGGTACATGAATGTTAGTTATTACTGCATAAATATTCCACGATTCCAATCCAATTGCGCTTGTTATCAGCGCTGTAGATATAATTTTTATAAAAATATAAATCTTTTTCTTGAGAAACTTTAAGTCCATACTGCCCAAAATAATATTTAACATATCTACAATACTTGGAAAATTAACCAAAAAGTTAATATGTGTTGTCTAAAAATTTGCCTTAAGCCAACCAATTTTATTTTATAATTTTCATTTTTGCAAAAGTCTATAAAAATATAAATATGCTACAGAGGTAAATTAGCACAGCTAGCTATATGCCCTCACGATGATAACCTCTATATTAGTAACTTACAAAAAAGAAATTATCCCAAATTATTCGTACATTTGTATTATAGGCGCACATTTGGGCATCCCTAAGATAAGATGTTTTTTAACTGGAAGTACCTGAAGTCAATATTCCCAAAATTTTGAGAAGAGAACAGATTAAAAACTATGAACGATCGAGATTAAATCGCCAGATATTTAAAAAATGACAAAAGTGTGGAATAATACATAAGTGGAAAATTTAATTGCACTCCATAGATTGATAATAAATGTAAAGCTATGATTGCTCAACATTACAACTCAATTCATGTTGAAGATGACTTGCTTAAACAAATCAAAATTAAAGAAAATCAGCTAAAAATTGCACGAGAGTCTGAGATGCTTCATGTAGCAGAAGAATTACAGAGTCAATTATTAAAGCTACAATCTCAATTATCAGAGCCGCAAGAGCAAGACGTTGAAATTCAAGCGTTGATGAGTTTGCTAGACGAATAAAATTGTAAAATTTTGTTGCAAAATTTATTGGTAATACAAAACCTCTGTTGCCCAAAAGCAAAGCATAGTGATTGTGATGTCTGGGAATGTAGCTTATGTGCTACAGCTTAAGAATTAACAAGACAAGCAAAAGCCATAGAAGAGTGATGATTCTTACTTAGATAAGACGTTGGGGTTTTTGCTGAGTATGTGGTCTTTTGCTTTGCGGTACTGAATCAATCTTAAGAATAGGTTTAATTGGGCGCTGTTGTCTTTGATTAAGAATTTGAATTTCTCTCTCAATTGAATCTTTTCCTTGTCTAAAAAATTCTTGAGAATTATATGGAACCAAGTCACGGGATAAATGTTGAGCTTGTCTTGGAGTCAAACTAGGAACTGCTTGTTCAGCATTGGCACAAGTCTGTACAGCCAGTAAAAAAGCTGTTGAAAGCACCAAAGGTTTTATTTTTATACATCCGGTAAATATTAGGTTTAACATAGTTGATAGATCGGTTACGTGAAGACAGTTTCCAACCATATTAGTGTTGGTCTGATTATAAATAAAGTAGACTTATTCCCTTGCTAATTACCTCCTACAAATGGATGAATTATCAATTAATCAGCTAAACTATTAGTATAGTACAGCGTAAATACAGCTACTATCTAAATTAACCAGATAAGTTGCTCAAGCAACTGGTTAAAGTTAGACAAACCTTCCACTACTTGAAATTTCGATGGATGTTGAAAGCAAGAGAATTGTGCTATTCAGTAGCTAATGGTATTTTCGCCTTTTGAAACACCTGCTCAACAGTAAATTGCAGTCCCTCAAACAAAGAATCTGTGAGTAGTTCTTCTCCCATATAAGTTTGTGGTGCTGCATCGGGATAAAAAACAGTAATGCTTCTGGCTTTACTATCTAATATCCACACTCGCAGCACCTTAGCATCTAAATAATCTTTGGCTTTAGCCGCCATTTGTCCAAAAGTTTGCCCTGGGGAAATAATCTCAATTACCAAATCAGGAGGAACAGAACATGCTCCTTCTTTATCCCAATCAGGGGGTAAACGTTCATTAGAAATATATAAAATATCCGGTATTGGCATCCAATCTCGCCCTCGACGAGTTAATGCAACAGCTAATTCTGGGCAAACTTCTCCTTTTCCCTCACAGCATTGCTCAATCAAATTCAAAAGGGCACGAGTAAGTTTAGAGTGGAATTTTTTTGGTGACATTTTAGGAATTGCTTCACCATCAACAAGTTCGTAGGTGATATCTCCCTCGCCTGGTGGAAGATTTAGGAACTCTTGCAAAGTTAATTGATTTTTGGCTTGGAGTATCATGACTCATTAATTCGTAATTGAAGGACAGAGCAACTAACTTTTATTCTGACTCCTGTTAGCGGTAGCGGGGCGTTTAGCCCATTCTGACTTCTGAATTCTTCTTCAAATTATTTACATTCCCCGCAACACTTGCCGAATAATATCCGATGGCACTTCATCGGTAATTGTTACCACACCAATCTCTGTTGGTAAAACAAACCGAACTTTCCCGGCTTGGACTTTCTTATCTAATTGCAACGCCTCAATAATTGCTTCAATATCTACCCCATCTGGTAACTGAGTCGGTAAACCCGCTTTTTGAATTAAAGCGTTTTGACGTTCTGTGTCTTCCTTTTGCCACAGTCCTAAATCCACAGCAATTTGACCGGCTGCTACCATACCAATAGCTACCGCTTCACCATGATTTACTAGACGATAACCAGTCAAACTTTCCACTGTATGACCGATGGTGTGTCCATAATTGAGAATTGCGCGTAATCCGCCTTCTTTCTCATCTTTGCCAACAACATCAGCTTTAGCTTGACAAGAGCGCGTTAATATGTTGGTTATTAGGTCAGGTTTGACATAGCGGAGTTGGTCGAGGCGTTTACTTGCTTCCAACTGGGCAAACAATTCGGCATCCCAAATCACGCCGTACTTAATAACTTCTGCCATTCCTGCCCGAAACTCACGCATAGGGAGAGTTTTTAACACATCTGGGTCAATTAAAACCAAACGCGGTTGATGGAATGCCCCAATTAAGTTTTTACCGTGGGGATGATTCACGCCAGTTTTGCCACCAATTGCCGAATCTACCATCGCCAACAAAGAGGTAGGCACTTGGACAACATTAATACCGCGTAGCCAGGTTGCAGCCGCAAAGCCAGTCATATCGCCAATTACACCTCCGCCCAAAGCCACCATCGTAGAAGAACGTTCTAGGCGGTTTTCCAAGGCTACATCGTAGAGTTTTTGGATGGAATTGAGGGTTTTGTAACGTTCACCAGGTGGTAGAGTGCAGCTAGCAACTTCAAATCCAGCAGATTTTAGGGATGTAATAGCTCTTTCGCCAAAATGCTTAAAAATCGTCGGATTAGAAACTAGCATTACCTTCTTGCCCAACTTAAGACTGGCCATCTGTTGACCCAGTTGGTCTAAACTCGAAGGTGCGTTAGCGTAGCTCAACGAAGTTATCGCAATCTCATAAGACTGCTCTGGTAGATTTACATTAATTACAGAAGTCATTGCCCAACCCCAAACAAGCGTCCGTGGGCTGTATTGTATCGCAATCTAGAAAATGGGCATAGGGCATTGGGCATAGGAGATTGCTAAGAAGCAGGCAAGCAGCAAAGAAGTTTTAGTAAGTATTTCTCCTCTACCCTCATGCCCCATGCCCAATGCCCAATGCCCAATACCCAACAACTAATGATTCAATAGATTTAGGAAGTATTCTGGAGAGCAATAAATGTTTGCAATTGTATCTTATATCGTCTTCTTGGGTTTATTCTTTGGCTTATCTGTAGGATTGCTGTTCGGTCTACGGACTGCCAAAATAATTTAATCGAGGTATATTCAACCCAAAACTCTTGTGGGGGCGGGCATCTTGCCTGCCCTCAGTTTACAAATAGGCTATAAAACCTTTACTTTTTCACCAAGTCCGGCAACGTGGACTTGGTAAAATTGCTGTTGGCTTTAGTCCGTCGGTACTTACTGCCTGATGTTGACAAGAAGTTAATTGTTTTTTCCTAAAGTATTGTTACCGCATCGTGATATGATTCAGCTGACTGAATGTGCAGTCATCATATTTAACTGTACTGGTTTCAAGTCCCGTGAGCTTGTCAGACGAATCAATTGCGCCCACTCCGACAACGCAACAAGATGCTAAAACTGGTTCTGGAGGCACAGAATCAGGTAACTCCATGCAAGAGTTCCATGAACTCTTCCAGCGATTGTTGGTAATCACGCTTGTCTTGACGGGGGTTATTTTTATCTCTGTGTGGATTTTTTATTCCTTAAACATTGCCCTAAATTATTTAATTGGGGCGTGTACAGGTGTGGTTTACTTAAAAATGTTGGCTAGAGACGTTGAGCAGCTTGGTAGTCAGAAAACCAGTCTGAGTAAAACTCGTTTTGCTCTGTTTATTGGAGTGATGATCGTGGCAACTCAATGGCGTGAGCTACAGATTTTGCCCATATTTTTGGGATTTCTAACTTACAAAGCCACGCTCCTCGTCTATATGGTGCAAATTGCGTTCATTCCTGATTCTTAAAAAGTCAGGCTCACAAAGATAGTAATCCCATCCTCGCTCGTTGGGGAAAATGCTTGAAGAATGCAAATGCTTAGTGTCTTAAACGCCTTTAATTCTTTTCCCCTCGCCGAATTAGAAGTAGGACATCATTTCTACTGGCAGTTGGGCAATCTTAAAATTCATGGGCAAGTTTTTCTCACCTCATGGTTTGTGATTAGTATTCTAGTAGTGGCTTCAATAGCTGCTACTCGCAACGCACAAAGAATTCCCAAGGGCATCCAGAATTTGATGGAATATGCCTTAGAATTTATTCGCGATCTGGCAAAAAACCAACTTGGTGAGAAAGAGTACCGCCCTTGGGTGCCATTTATTGGCACATTGTTCCTGTTTATTTTCGTATCGAACTGGTCAGGCGCACTAATTCCTTGGAAGCTCATCAGGCTACCTTCGGGCGAATTGGCAGCTCCCACCAATGACATCAATACGACTGTTGCATTAGCATTGCTAACTTCCTTAGCGTACTTTTACGCAGGTTTTAGCAAGCGGGGTTTAGGCTACTTTAAGAAATATATAGAGCCAACACCTGTTTTGTTGCCGATCGCAATTCTAGAAGATTTCACCAAACCTCTCTCCCTAAGCTTCCGGCTATTTGGTAATATTTTGGCGGATGAATTGGTTGTAGCGGTGTTGGTGCTGCTAGTTCCTCTATTTGTACCTCTGCCTGTAATGGCCTTGGGTTTATTTACCAGTGCCATTCAAGCCCTGGTTTTCGCCACCCTAGCCGGAGCATACATTCATGAGGCAATGGAGGGGCATGGTGGAGAAGAACATGAGGAGCATTAAACTTCTCAGTTGATAGCACAGTTCCAAGAGCATATTCGCTCAAAACATCGCAAAGCGCGATCGAAAGAACTCATGTGCAGCGTGAAAATCACGTTTCTAATCGTTAACGCACTTTTGTTAGTTTTGTAATCAAAGCAAGGAAAATCAACATGGATCCATTAGTTCAGGCTGCTTCAGTTCTCGCTGCTGCTTTAGCGATTGGTTTAGCTGCAATTGGCCCTGGTATTGGTCAAGGAAACGCTGCTGGACAAGCAGTAGAAGGTATTGCTCGTCAACCTGAAGCAGAAGGAAAAATTCGCGGTACTCTGCTATTAACCTTGGCATTCATGGAATCCTTGACTATCTATGGTCTAGTAATTGCCCTGGTATTGCTGTTTGCTAATCCTTTCGGCTAATACCTGAAAATTTTTGTGAGTGTGGAGACGTGAATCATCACGCCTCTACAATCAAAATCCTTTGGGTATCTCAATAGTTATAATGTTCAGTTGACCCTTGTTGGCTATGGGTCTCTAAAATACGAAAGGTTGGATGATGTTGCTAGCCATGAAAACTGCTACTCCAGCCAAAGAGGAGACAAATGTTTGATTTCGATGCTACCTTGCCCTTCATGGCATTGCAATTCCTGCTATTGGCAGCTTTGTTGAATGCAATTTTCTATAAGCCACTGACCAAGGTACTAGACGATCGCGATAGTTATATCCGAACGAATACCCTTGAGGCGAAAGAAAGCTTGGCAAAAGCCGAGCGTTTAGCCGCCGAATATGAGCAACAACTCGCAGACGCTCGTAGACAATCGCAAGCTACTCTAGAAGCAGCTCAACTGGAAGCTAAAAAAATTACTGCCGAGAAAATCGCTGAAGCCCAAAAGGAAGCTCAGTCTCAACGAGAACAAGCTTCTGTTGAAATAGAACAACAAAAGCAAGAAGCTTTTCGCACCTTAGAGCAACAAGTTGATGCTTTAAGCAGGCAGATTCTAGAAAAACTATTGGGGCCAACTCCAGTTAGATAAGCTAACTAGACCGGCTCTGCGAAAGCATACGCGCAACTGGGCCCTAGTCCAGAGCGCAAAATTTAAGTGTCAAATAAAGGCACTTTTTCCCTTCTGGGGAAAGATACTTAATTTCCTTACGGGGAAAAGATACTTAAATTTCCTTCCCTTGGGAAAAATACAACGTATTAGCAAGCGAGCAGCGCACTTGTAAATGGGTATCATGGGGACATTCTTATTACTTGCCGCAGAAGCGAACGCTGTTCACTCTGAATTGGCAGAAGGCGCAGCAGAAGGTGGTTTCGGTCTAAACCTAGACATTTTTGAAACCAATCTGATTAATCTAGCGATTCTGGTTGGCATCTTATTCTACTTCGGACGTAAAGTTTTAAGCAATATCCTGAACGAGCGACAATCCAATATTGCCACCGCAATTCAGGAAGCAGAAGGGCGCTTAAAAGAGGCAAAGACTGCCCTTTCCCAAGCGCAAGAGCAGTTGAAGCAATCTCAGGCAGAAGCAGAACGTATCCGCCAATCGGCCACAGAAAACGCCCAAAAGACGAAAGAAGCCTTGTTGGCGAAGGCAGCGCAAGACGTAGAACGCTTGAAACAAACAGCAGCAGCAGATTTAAATACCGAAACAGAGCGAGCGATCGCTCAACTGCGGCAAAGAGTTGCTGCACTAGCATTGCAAAAAGTCGAATCGCAACTCAAAGGCGGGATTGCCGACGATGCTCAACAAAGTTTAATTGACCGCAGCATCGCACAACTGGGAGGCAATGTATGACAAGTCAGGTAGCAACAGCCGAAATAGCCCAGCCCTATGCACAGGCACTTTTGTCAATAGCGCAATCGAAAAATTTGACAGAAGAGTTCGGGGAAGATGCGCGTACTTTACTGGGACTCTTAAGAGCCGACAAACAGCTACAAAACTTCTTCAGCAACCCGTTTATTCAGGCTGAGAACAAAAAAGCTCTCATCAAACAAATACTTGGTGAAGGCTCTAACCCCTACTTACGCAACTTTTTGTTAGTGCTAGTAGACAAACGCCGCATTGCATTCTTGGAATCAATTTTTCAACAATATCTGGCGCTGTTGCGGCAGCTGAATCAAACCGTATTAGCGGAAGTAATTTCAGCCGTTCCCCTCACAGAAGCTCAACAGCAGGCAATTATCCAAAAGGTCATTGCCATCAGTAATGCTCGCCAGGTAGAACTAGAAACCAGGGTAGACAGTGAGTTAATTGGTGGTGTGATCATTAAAGTAGGTTCGCAGGTAATTGACGCCAGTATTCGGGGTCAGTTGCGTCGCCTTTCATTGCGCTTAACTAATAGCTAGAAAGTTAGGAGTAGAGACGCGATTAATCGCGTCTGTACAGGAGTTAGGAGTTAGAAGTTAGGAGTTAAGAGTTAAGTAAACAATAATTTATTTTGACTTTTAACTTTTAACCTTTGCTTTTTTAACTCATCCGTCTTAACTCATCACTCTTAACTCATCACTCCTAACTATTGAATTTTCCCGTCTCGAAAGCAAACAAGATAGACACATGAGCATATCAATTAGACCTGACGAAATTAGCAGCATTATCCAACAACAAATCGAGCAATACGATCAAGAGGTCAAAGTTGCTAACGTTGGTACTGTCCTACAAGTTGGTGACGGGATTGCCCGGATCTATGGTCTGGAAAAGGCTATGGCTGGGGAACTCTTAGAATTTGAAGATGGCACAATTGGCATCGCCCAAAACTTAGAAGAAGACAACGTGGGCGCGGTGCTTATGGGTGAAGGGCTAGAAATTCAAGAAGGTAGCTCTGTAACCGCCACTGGTAGAATTGCTCAGATTCCAGTAGGAGAAGCCTTAATTGGACGAGTTGTAGACGCTTTGGGTCGCCCCATCGATGGCAAGGGAGACATCAAATCCTCAGAAAGCCGTTTGATTGAATCTCCAGCACCCGGTATCATTGCTCGTCGGTCTGTACACGAACCCATGCAAACGGGGATTACAGCTATTGACTCAATGATTCCCATCGGTCGCGGTCAACGGGAATTGATTATTGGCGACCGTCAAACCGGTAAAACTGCGATCGCTATTGACACAATCATCAACCAGAAAGAAGAAGATGTAATTTGTGTCTACGTTGCGATCGGTCAAAAGGCTTCCACAGTCGCCAACGTAGTACAAACATTGCAAGAAAAAGGCGCACTTGATTACACCGTCGTCGTCACCGCTAGCGCCAGCGAACCAGCAACCCTACAATACTTAGCTCCTTACACAGGCGCAACTATTGCCGAGTACTTTATGTACAAAGGCAAAGCTACCCTGGTAATTTATGACGATCTCTCCAAGCAAGCCCAAGCTTATCGCCAAATGTCACTACTGCTGCGTCGTCCACCCGGACGCGAAGCTTACCCTGGAGATGTATTCTACATTCACTCCCGCTTGCTAGAAAGAGCAGCAAAGCTAAGTGACGAATTAGGTAAAGGCAGTATGACCGCCCTACCAATCATCGAAACCCAAGCTGGTGACGTTTCAGCATACATCCCCACCAACGTAATTTCCATTACCGATGGTCAGATATTTCTGTCTTCTGACTTGTTCAACGCTGGTATCCGTCCGGCTGTGAACCCCGGTATTTCTGTATCCCGCGTGGGTTCTGCTGCGCAAACCAAAGCAATGAAAAAAGTTGCCGGTAAGATTAAATTGGAACTAGCCCAATTTGACGACCTGCAAGCCTTCGCTCAATTTGCTTCTGACTTAGATAAAGCCACTCAAGACCAGTTGGCACGGGGTCAACGGTTACGCGAACTCCTCAAGCAGCCACAAAATTCGCCACTCTCAGTATACGAGCAAGTAGCAATTCTATACGCTGGTATCAATGGTTACTTAGATGACGTTTCCGTAGATAAAGTCACAACCTTTACCCAAGGTTTGCGCGAGTACTTAAAGACTGGTAAGTACGCCGAAGGAGTAAGAGCCTCCAAAGCGCTAGGTGATGCAGAAGAAGCTGCCTTAAAGGAAGCACTTACCGAATACAAGAAGACCTTCAAAGCAGCAGCGTAATTAAAGTGAGGAGTGAAGAGTTAAGAGTTAAAAGTTAATGAAATACTCCTACCTCTTAACTCCTAACTCCTAACTCCTAACTCCTAACTCAAGAATATGGCCAATCTAAAAGCAATACGCGATCGCATTCAGTCGGTCAAAAACACCAAAAAAATCACAGAAGCCATGCGTCTGGTAGCTGCGGCTAGAGTGCGCCGGGCGCAAGAACAAGTGCTAGCGACTCGCCCCTTTGCCGATCGCTTGGCACAAGTATTGTATGGTTTGCAAAGCCGTCTGCGCTTTGAAGAAGCAAACTTGCCACTGCTGAGAAAACGCCAAGTTAAATCAGTCGGGTTGTTGGTAATTTCAGGCGATCGCGGTCTATGCGGCGGCTACAATAGTAACGTTATCCGTCGTGCAGAAAATCGCGCCAAGGAAATCAAGGCAGAAGGTTTAAACTATCAATTTGTGTTAGTCGGACGGAAAGCTACACAGTACTTTCAGCGCCGCAATCAGCCAATTGACGCCACCTACAGCGGCTTAGAGCAAATTCCCACCGCAGCAGAAGCTAATCAGATTGCTGACCAACTACTTTCCTTGTTCCTTTCGGAAGAAGTTGACCGCATCGAATTAATTTACACCAGATTCCTTTCCTTAGTTAGCTCCCGTCCTGTGATACAAACTCTATTGCCCCTCGATCCGCAAGGTCTAGAAGCAGGCGATGATGAAATCTTCCGTTTGACAACCCGTGGCGGTAAATTTGAAGTTGAACGGGAGAAAGTGACTAGCCAAGCCCGCACGTTGGCTCCTGACATGATCTTTGAGCAAGATCCAGTGCAGATTCTCGATTCTCTATTGCCCCTGTATCTGAGTAACCAGCTATTGCGGGCGCTACAAGAATCGGCGGCTAGCGAACTAGCAGCGCGGATGACAGCCATGAGTAATGCCAGTGAAAATGCTGGTGAATTGATTAACACCCTCACGCTGTCCTACAATAAAGCCCGACAAGCTGCAATTACTCAAGAACTCCTAGAAGTTGTTGGTGGTGCTGAAGCACTAACTTAGAAAAATACTTGTTGTGGATCGTCGTAAATAGCCAATCGCTAATTTTAAAACCATTAACGATTGGCTATTTTGAGTAATGGCAGCCATATATCCTGACTTTGATAATTACGAATTACGAATTACGAATTACGAATTAAGAATCGCGTACTATAATTGAAATATGAAGCGCATGGGTCCGTCACGGTTTCGACAGGTTGGCGAACGCTGCTCTGTGATTCAGGTCGAGAGTGAGTCTCCTCTCGCAAATCAAAGGCTCAAACAAAAAGTAAATGCGAATAACATCGTTAACTTTGCTCGTAAGGATGCTCTAGTAGCAGCCTAAAACACCTCTTATAGGTTCGAGCGTCTTCGGTTTGACTCCGTTAAGGACTGAAGACCAAACCCCAACGGATGCTCTAGCAAGCGTTCTCTGGTTGGCTTGCTGGCTAAGATTAAATCAGAGCATCCTACGTTCGGGATAATGAACGATTCCCGCCTTGAGGGTCAGAAAGGCTAAACCTGTGAATGAGCGGGGGGTCAATACCCAATTTGGACAGCAGTTCGACTCTGCTCGGATCCACTAAAAATAGTTAACAAGTCCACTTGACACTGTGATGTGTAAGTGGACTTTGTTTTATGGAAAACTCCATCATAATTTTCTATAATGCACAATTAACTTGAGTTCAACGGCTAAAATAGCAATACCCTTCAGTGAAGCTCAAAATTTTTGGTAAAGATGCGAAACTGGACTGTTATCCTGTTGCGCTAAGGTGTCTCTACAATTTTCTCGGCAAAGCTTAAACAAAAATGTGTAGACTTCAGCGCCCAAGCCCAAATAACACCAAAAAGCGCAACAAGTATTATCTCTGCAAAAAGCAGGAACTTTTCAAGAATATAATCTTGGTTTTCAACCAAAATCTAGCGATCGCTACCCAAACGAAACAAGCGATCCGATTCCAAGATGGTGTAATCAACTAATCACGCTGTTTCTGGGTTTGTGTGCGCTTCCAAGCCTTCTTCCTCTTTTTTTCAGTACCCGTCGTAGTCGATCTGCACTCAAGTTTACTTGACGCTCAGATGCTAGTTTTTTTGCTAATTGTTTAGAGTTATAAGTCTCTGACTCTTGAGCTAAACAATTTTCGAGATAAACCAAATCTGATTCTGAATATCGTGGTTTTCCTCCTCGCCCAGGAGCATCCCATAAACCTGCTAAACCCATTTTTTCCCAGCGATGAAGGGTTTGACGCACTGTTGAAATCGCCCAATTCAAGCCTTTTGCAATTTGCTCATTTTTTAAGCCGCGAGTATTCAGCAGTAAAACTTGAGCGCGATCCTTAGTACGTTGAGGAACATCTTTGGCTTTTCTCAATTCTTCTAAAGTTAGCTTTTCTTCTTCTGTGAGAAACACTTTTAATCGGCATCCCATAAACAATAACCTTTTACAAAATCAATTTTTGTCATTTTTGTATCTATTTACGCCTGTATACTGAAACTATTTAGGTATTTCATGATACATTTCAAATATCTTAACTACAAGTATTAGGGATGTCGGCGTTTATAAGGCTACTACGCAATAAGTATTGGCTTGGGAAAACTATCAAAATTTGCATTTTTTCATCAACAATGGATTTTGATAAGAAGTTCGGCACATCAAGATTACACATTAACCTATATAGGTAAACTTATCTGATAGCCTGAAGCTGTAGCTTATAGCTATAACAAGAAAAATTTGTTGGCGTTATCTTGATTAATGTTTAAAGTCGATAATAAAGGACTGTATCATTAAATTCCTGAGATTATTCTTATGCTTACGGAGGTTTATCGAAACTTTAAAAATTATTTTTATGCTAGTTTCCTTTTAGATGAGTGGAAAAATATATACAAGCCTACTTTCTTTTTATTCAACTAGTCTCTGGAAATTTGCCTTGATTATCTCCAAAAAAATATCTTTTTTATCGACTTTACATAAAGTTTATATTCTCTGCACCATATTTTTGATTAAGACAAGATATTGAATACCCATTGAATAAACGCTTTTTGGAAGCCTAATAAGGTTTGTCCTACTTTTCCCACTTTTCCTACCTTTCCTACTTTTCCCACCTTTCCTACCTTTCCTACTTTTTTAATTAAGTGAGTACCCGAAAAACATAAATTTTCCTATTTTCTACTTTATAAATATATTTTTTGACAATATGAAATATTAAAAGTAATCTCGACTTGGTAGGTAGACCAGCAATATAATAATAGTAAAATTATATCTTTTTAGTTAAAAATATAATTACTATGATATTTTTAAATTAAGATAAAACCAGATAAATAGCAAAAACAAGTACTCAGTAAAATTTAGGAATCAATTAATATTTAGTATATTTTTTGAGTCATATTTTTTGCTAAAAAACAGCAATAATTGATACAAGTTAAATTTTTAAAAAACTGATATTCATTACAACTTCAAAGAAAAATAATAGAGAGAATGGGGGCAGAAGAAAAACCTGTTAATTTGCGCTCGGAGACGAATAATGGTAACGATGTCTACGACCGGCAAGGCCCACGCAGAGAACGTTCAACATCGGTTAACTATACAAACTGTAGAAATTGCCCCTAACACAACGGCGATTCGCTCTCTTGACTGGGATCGCGATCGCTTTGATATCGAATTCGGACTGCAAAACGGTACAACCTACAATTCATATCTAATTAGGGGCGAACAAACAGTTTTGATCGATACTTCTCACCAGAAGTTTCGCGATTTGTATTTAGAGACCCTCAAAAGTCTTGTCAACCCCAAAACAATTGATTACATAATTGTTAGTCACACAGAGCCAGACCATAGCGGCTTGGTAGAAGATGTCCTTCAATTAGCTCCTAGAGCCACTGTTTTAGCCTCAAAAGTTGCGCTGCAATTCCTTGAGGGATTAGTACACGATCCTTTTTCCAAGCGGGTTGTGAAAACTGGCGATCGCATCGATATCGGCAAAGGGCACGAAATGGAATTCGTGAGTGCGCCTAACCTGCACTGGCCGGATACAATCTTTAGCTTTGACCGCAAAACCCAAATTCTCTACACCTGTGATGCTTTTGGAATGCACTTCTGTGACGATCGCACCTTCGACGAAGATTTAGAAGCGATCGAAGCTGACTTTAGATTTTACTACGACTGCTTGATGGGCCCTAACGCTCGTTCGTTGCTGAATGCGATGAAGCGGATGGGCGATCTCGGAAAGATTAATATTATCGCCAATGGTCATGGGCCTTTATTATACCACCATTTAGATGTTCTGACCGGGTGCTACGAAAATTGGAGCCAAAAACAAGCGAAAGCAGAAACCACAGTTGGCTTGTTTTTTGTCTCAGAATATGGATATGGCGAACGCCTTGGTCACGCAATTGCCGAAGGTATCCTGAAAACTGGCGTTGGCGTAGAAGTACTGGATCTGAGTACTGCTGAAAGCCAAGAAATTCAAGAATTAGCTGGGAGAGCAGCTGGCATCATTATCGGGATGCCTCCAACTACCTCCGCCGCCGCCCAAGCTAGTATCAGTTCGGTGCTAGCTGTCGCCAAGAACAAGCAATTTCTTGGGCTGTTTGAATGTTACGGTGGGGATGATGAACCCATTGATACACTCCGCAGACAATTTCTTGACTCTGGCATCAAAGAAGCTTTTCCACCCATTCGGATTAAAGAGACTCCCAGCGCCTCAACATTCCAGTTGTGTGAAGAAGCGGGTAAAGACATCGGACAATTGCTAGTGCGCGATCGCAACATCAAGCAAATCAAGTCCCTTGATGTCAACATGGAAAAGGCACTGGGTCGCATTAGCAGCGGACTATATATAGTCACCACGAAAAAAGATAATGTCTCAAGTGCAATGCTGGCATCTTGGGTAACGCAAGCGAGTTTGCAACCATTAGGATTCACAATTGCCGTTGCTAAAGACCGCGCCATTGATTCCTTAATGCAAGTAGGCGATCGCTTCGTCCTCAACGTTTTGGAAGAAGGCAATTATCAAGAACTCAAGAAACACTTCCTCAAGCGCTTACATCCTGGTGCTGACCGCTTTGCAGGAGTGAAAACTCAAATTGCGAAAAACGGTTCGCCGATTCTAACTGATGCTTTGGCATACATGGAATGTGAAATCCAGACCAGCATGGAATGCAGCGACCACTGGATATTATACTGCACCGTCCAAGAAGGTCGTGTCTCCAAAAACGATGGATTGACAGCCGTTCGCCATCGCAAAGTAGGTAATTACTACTAAATATTGGGCATGGGGCACGGGGCATAGGGCATGGAGTACGGGGTATGGGTTATTTATCTTTGTTCCCAATGCCCAATTCCCAATGCCCAATGCCCTATTCCCAATGCCCTATTTTCAATGCCCAATGCCCAATTCGCTAACTTTTAACAGCTATGACCAATTCCAAGCCACGCGACGTACAAGTTTTACCAATTGCTACCAATACTAAGGCTATCAGAGCGCGTAGTTGGTCACGTCTGCGGTTTGAAATTGAATACGCACTTGAAAGAGGTACTACTTCCAATTGCTATTTAATTGAAGCTGATAAAACCGCACTTATCGATCCACCGCCAGAAAGCTTTACCGAAATTTATTTAGAGGCATTGCGGCAGACTTTAGATTTACAAAGTTTGGATTATATAATCTTGGGTCATTTTAGTCCCAATCGAGTTGCAACCCTCAAAGCAATTTTAGAACTAGCACCACAGGTAACTTTTGTCTGTTCTCTTCCTGGTGCGAACAATTTGCGTGCTGCTTTCTTAGAGCAAGATTTAAATGTCTTGGTGATGCGGGGGAAAGAAACTCTGGATTTAGGCAAGGGTCATGTTTTGAAATTCTTACCCACTCCGAGTCCGCGTTGGCCGGAAGGACTTTGTACCTACGACCAGCAAACCCAAATTCTCTACACAGATAAGTTATTTGCAACTCATCTTTGTGGTGATGATGTGTTTGATGATAACTGGGAAGCGCTCAAAGAAGACCAGCGTTACTACTTTAACTGCCTGATGGCTCCCCAAACTCCTCATGTGCAAGCAGCTTTGGAGAAAATATCAGATTTGCAGGTGAGAATGTATGCTGTAGGTCACGGGCCCTTGGTACGCACCGGCTTAATCGAACTTACCAAAGCTTATGGAGAGTGGAGCCGTTCTCACAACGATCGCGAAATTTCTGTTGCCCTACTTTACGCTTCAGCTTACGGAAATACAGCGACTTTAGCACAAGCGATCGCTCTGGGATTAACTAAAGGTGGAGTTGCAGTTAAATCGATTAACTGTGAATTTGCTACCCCTGATGAAATTCGCATCAACCTCGCGCAGTCAGAGGGTTTTATCATCGGTTCTCCTACCATTGGTGGTCATGCGCCAACTCCGATTCATACTGCTTTAGGGATTGTGTTATCGAGTGGTGACAACAGCAAACTCGCTGGAGTTTTTGGTTCCTACGGCTGGAGTGGCGAAGCCTTTGACTTAATCGAAGGTAAACTCCGGGATGCTGGGTATCGCTTCGGTTTTGACACTTTGAAGGTGAAGTTTAAACCTGATGATGTTACCCTCAAGTTCTGTGAAGAATTAGGTACAGACTTTGCCCAAGTACTGAAAAAGGCTAAAAAGATACGCGTACCCCAACAAGCCGCGACTCCAGTGGAACAGGCTGTTGGTCGGATTGTTGGTTCCGTTTGCGTAGTGACAGCGAAACTTGGAGAAGTGTCTACCGCGATGTTAGGCGCTTGGGTTTCTCAAGCCACCTTTAATCCACCCGGAATAACAGTGGCGATCGCCAAAGAGCGAGCGATCGAATCTTTGATGTATCCAGGCGGTAAGTTTGCCTTAAATATTTTACCTGAAGGCAATCATCAAGAATACATGAAACATTTCCGTAAATCTTTCGCGCCTGGGGAAGATCGATTTGCCAACTTTAGTACAGCAGTTGCAGATAACGGTTGTACCGTCCTCACTGATGCATCAGCATATTTGGAATGTTCAGTCAACCAACGTCTGGAATGTGGCGATCATTGGGTTGTGTATGCAACTGTAGATGAAGGGAAATTACTCAAGCCTGATGCTGTGACTGCCATTAACCATCGCAAAACTGGCACTCATTATTAACTTTTATTGGTACTCTCCAACTTAGGAGATTACCGTGCAATGCGACTCTAGCAGCATTTTTGCTACTTACTCAGTGTGCTAGGGATACAATCAACCACCCTAGATGTCTGCACATCTGATAAATCCACCTACACATGAGAGTGATAGGTGGATTAATTTTTTTTGCTGAGAAGAATGCGTTTAGAAAAAACAGCAATGGTTAAACACACGTATCTACATAATAAATTCATATTTTCTTTAGCATAAATTTACACGTATAGAATTTAGCATATACAAAATATGATTAAGTAAAGGTTATGAAGCTATTAAAATCCGATGTCATGAATTATTGTAATGTTTCATGACTAAGCTTAAAAATTTATTACATTCAGCCAGTGAAAATAAGGAGATCCTAATTGATTAGGAAAATAGACGCGCAAAATTTTCAGCTTAAGCCGCTTGGGACTTACTTGGTTGAAGCTGAACTAATTACTCCAGATCAATTAGACACAGCACTCAAGACACAAAAGTTAAGTGGTGAACAGTTGGGAGAAATTCTGGCAATACATGGTTTTGTTAAGCAGCAAACCATTGAATACTTCATGTCAAACGTTGTATTGCCAGAGCGACGCAAAATCTTGAAAAACCAATCTTATTCAGACAATGGTAAGAGCGATCGCATATCTGTAATTGAGTCAACGAGTTCGATAAAACCAGAAGATGCGATCTTGCTGTTGCAATCATCGCATCAATTCAAAGTATATCTTTCTGCCAACAAAACCCTCAAATTCCTGCTTGGCGTGGTTTTATGTTTGGCTCTTGTCAGTCTTTTTGCTAATTACAATGTCTACTATCTACCTGACTTCCCTGGGAGAGATATCTTTAGAATTATATTCGACCTCAACAGCGAGGATAGTATTCCTACAATTTACTCTGGAGGAGCTTTACTATTTTGTTCTATTCTGCTAGAAATCATTTTCCAAGCTCAGAAGTCAACTAAAAATAAAGACTTCTGGGCATGGAGAGGATTATCAATAGTCTTTGCTGGTTTGTTCTTAGACGAATTGATCAGTCTTCATGAAAGACTAACTACACCATTGCGAAGTACATTCAGTACCAGTGGTTTTTTGTACTACGCTTGGGTGATTGTGGGTGCTATCTTCGTACTCGGATTCTTGCTAATGTTTGGGCGATTTGTGTTTACTCTTCCTAGCAAGACACGACGCTTATTTTTCATTGCTGGAACAATCTACGTGGCAGGTGCAATTGTTAGTGAATTGATAGGCGGATACTATGAATATTACTACACCCCCAATAACATGGTTTATGTCTTCATAACGACTATAGAAGAAGTGCTAGAGATGCTGGGCATAGTTATCTTTATTTATACGCTGTTGTCGTACATAAGTTGCAATATTAAAGGTATAGATATAGGAGTCCACATTAGTGGTTATAGGAAGCAAGACCAGCGGACTTAGCTCAAACATATAGCAATCTGATTTGATTTCTGAATTAATCGTAGGGACTAGGGACTGGGGACTGGGGACTGGGAAGAAGGAATAAAGCTGTACTGAGTTTTTTTCACGCAATCAAATATGAGTCCTATAGCCAAATAAAATATTTGAAACTTTTGTACTTAAAAAGAGGTAGTTTTTGATTAGCAACTTGAGTTATTACTGTCCAAGTAGGCGATCGCCAACTTGAAGGCAACGGTAACGATGTATTCCAAAGCACCCCGGTAATTGCAAAGACACCTCTGTGGCGTCAATGTAACGACCTGTTGTCTGGTGGTCTTGGTAGCGAGCGATATCCTGATGGCTAGCAATGACCGGGATAAATTTGTCTTTGCCCTTGGAGAAGGTACTGATATTATTACCGACTTCTACAAAGACAACAATTTAATTAGCTTGTCTGGTAGTCTAACCTTCAGGCAACTGAGTTTCTGCTGTCACGATGATGTTGTGACTACTACTGATGAAATCTTGGCAACTCTGACTGCTGCTAATTTCACTATCGTCTAGTATCAAAATCGAGGGGCTAGTTATCGCTGCCTTAAAGAACCAATAATTACTGTAGAACCAGCCTTTTGATCGAACTGACTGTAAATTCATAGTTGGTAGCATAAATCACTAGAATTTACATACAATACATACATACTGTAGGTAATTTTGACTTTTGAGCCATATCTAACACCCAACACAGTCAATATGCGACCAAATAAAGGCTGTGTTCAGCACCTAAAAGGTTCATTTTGCATAACACATATTATAGGTGATTTGTAGAGTGTGTAAGTCCTAATTACAAGTCTTATTGTGTAAGCCCTTACTAACGTATCTGTAATAGAAATTTCGTGAAATGGTATGACTTTTCACGGGATATGGATTCAGAAAAATGGTGCGTGCAATTTCAGTATTAAAGCGTAAACAACATAAATTCACTTGGTGAAATTCCGCAATTGCCACAAAGACAATAGCAAAAACGCAGGGTAGCCTTTAACTAGAAAAACAGTATTAGGTAATTCCTAGACACAACTTTTATATTATTTTTCTTCTTCTTATGACTCCAAAACACACCAAAATTAAATTTCCTCTTTGGCAGTATCTGAACCAGCCCTTATTTAGTCGGGATACTAAATTAGTATTGAATCCCCAACGCTTTGTATTGATCTGGCGTCTGCAACTTTTAGAACGTTGCTGGACTAAAGAATGTGACGCCAAAGGGCCTCAACAGCATTAGATATTTAAAAAGCTGCTGAACTCAACTAAAAGCTGGCAAACTAAGCCTCGTCTACAGAACGTGGCTTTTTGCCATCAAGTAAAGCACTGACAGTCATATCTCCCATAACATTAATTGCGGTGCGGCAGCGATCCAAAAACCAGTCTACAGTAACTAGCAAAGCGATGTATTGGGTAGGTAAGCCAACAGAAGTGAACACTAGTGTCATCGTTACCAGTCCTGCATTGGGAATATTTGCCGCACCCACAGATGCAAAAATCGAGGTAAGGATGACAATTAACTGCTGTGTCAGACTCAGATGTTGCCCAATCAGTTGGGAAATATACAACGCAGACATTGCTTCATAGAGGGCAGTACCATCGTTATTGAAATTTGCCCCGACTAATGCCCCCAAGGCAGCAGAAGATTCCCTTAAACCGACTTTTGTTTGCAAAACCTCAAAGGTTACGGGCATTGCCGCCGCCGAGGAAGAAGTTGAGAAAGCTGTCAAAAAAGCATCAGAACCGCCAGCGAGGAATTTTAGCGGATGTACCCAAGAACCAAATTTTACTCTGGTGAGATAGTAGCACGCTTGCAATACCAGTGCTAACAATACGGCAACGATAAATGCACCCAAAGATTTAAACGGTGCAAAGCCCTGCATCGCAATAGTTTTAGCTACAATTCCAAAGACTGCGAACGGTACTAAGGCAATTACCCAGTTGAGGATGCGGACTACCGCTTCAAATAAAATTCCGATGACATCCTCTATCGGCTGAAATCCATTCTTGCCTTGAGCAATTTGTTCAGATTTTAATCCCCGCAGAACGATGCCAAAACTTAGGGCAATCACAATCAACTGGATGACATTATTATCAACCAATGGCTTGAGGACGGCTTCTGGTACAGCATCTTTGAGTATTCCCCAAGGATCGAGACTCTGAGCAGTTATTGCCGTACTTGTTGAGGTGTTTACATTGCCCCAAGTCCCCGGACGCAGTACATTAGCTACCAAAAGTCCCACCAAAATAGCTACGGTAGTGTTAGTTAAAAGTAATACTGCTAACCGCCGTCCGGCTGTACCAGGGATATTGGTAGTCATTAAAGTATGCAGCACTGCTACCAGAATCAGGGGTGTAGCCAAGGCGCGGAGAGCCTTTAACACCAATTCTGCCGGAATTGCTAAATTATTGATTAAAGCGGCGTTACTGGGATTGGGATTCCCTGCACCAAGGGCAATTCCGACGCTGACTGCCGCTATTAAGGCGATGAGAATTTGCAACGTGAGAGGGATACGCTGCCACCAAGGGCTAGCTTTGGTTTCAGGCGAAGTAGTTCTCTCTGTTTGACTCATTGGCTAGATACTGGTTAACTGCTGTAACTATTAAAACAACACTAATAATAGTGATAATTCCCGAAAAAGAACAGCTTTAATTTTGGTTAAAAACTGTTAATCTAAGATTCCGTTGCTTTGCAAAATCTGGCTCGAAAGGGTATACCACAAGGTAGGCCCCTAGAGATATCTTGGCTTGTGGTTGGAGGTGCTTATGTCCTTTGTTCCTTTACATATTCACAGTGACTATAGTTTGCTTGATGGGGCAAGTCAGCTACCAGAGTTGGTAGATCGAGCGATCGCATTGGGAATGAAAGCGATCGCTCTTACCGATCATGGTGTCATGTATGGAGCCGTCGAACTGATCAAAATCTGCCGTAGTCAAAATATTAAGCCGATAATCGGCAATGAAATGTATGTAATTAACGGCGATATCGAGAAACAAGAACGCCGTCCCAAATATCATCAAGTTGTTTTAGCTAAAAATACCAAAGGTTACAAAAATTTAGTCAAATTAACTACAATTTCTCACCTCAAAGGTGTTCAAGGTAAAGGAATTTTTTCTCGTCCTTGTATTAATAAAGATTTACTAAAACAATATCATGAAGGCTTGATTGTCACCAGCGCTTGTTTGGGTGGAGAAATTCCCCAAGCGATTCTCAGTAATCGACCAGATGCAGCCCGAAAAGTTGCCCAATGGTATAAAGATGTATTTGGTGATGATTATTATCTAGAAATTCAAGACCACGGTTCCCAAGAAGACCGGATTGTTAATGTTGAAATCGTCAAAATTGCGCGGGAACTGGGGATTAAAATTGTTGCTACCAATGATTCGCATTTTATTTCTTGTTTTGACGTTGAAGCCCACGACGCTTTGCTATGTATCCAAACTGGCAAGTTAATTATTGAAGATAAACGGATGCGTTATAGCGGCACAGAGTATCTCAAATCTGGTGAGGAGATGCGGCAGCTATTTCGCGATCATTTGCCGGATGATGTAATTGCCGAAGCGATCGCTACTACTGGAGAAGTTGCTGATAAAGTTGAGCCTTACCATATTATGGGTGAGCCTCAAATTCCTACACCTCCCATTCCCTCTGGTCATACTGCTGACACTTACGCCGAAGATGTTGCATGGAGTGGACTGTTAGAACGGTTAAATCGCAAATCTCGCCAAGAAGTCGATTCCGTCTATAAAGAAAGATTGGAATACGAACTTAAAATGATTCAGCAGATGGGTTTTTCCAAATACTTTTTAGTTGTTTGGGACTACATCAAATTTGCTAGAGATAATAACATTCCTGTGGGGCCAGGTCGCGGTTCGGCGGCTGGTTCATTAGTTGCCTATGCGATGCGAATTACTAACATTGACCCTGTGCATCATGGGTTACTATTCGAGCGTTTCTTGAACCCAGAACGGAAATCAATGCCTGATATTGATACGGATTTTTGTATTGAACAACGGGATAAAGTTATTGATTATGTAACTGAAAAATATGGTGCAGATAGAGTTGCTCAAATTATTACTTTTAACCGTCTAACTTCTAAAGCCGTTTTGAAAGATGTCGCTAGAGTATTAAATATTCCTTATGGGGAAGCTGACAAAATGGCGAAATTAATTCCTGTAGTCCGGGGTAAACCAACGAAACTCAAGGTAATGGTTTCCGATCAAACCCCAGAACCAGAGTTTAAACAGAAATATGATAAAGAACCCCATATTCGCCATTGGCTTGATATGGCGATGCGAATTGAAGGAACTAACAAAACCTTTGGTGTTCATGCAGCAGGTGTAGTAATTTCTGCCGATCCACTTGATGAGATTGTACCGCTACAAAAGAATAATGACGGTTCTGTAATTACCCAATATTTCATGGAAGACTTGGAATCAATGGGTTTATTGAAAATGGATTTTCTGGGTTTGCGGAACCTAACGTTAATTCAAAAGACCGTTGATTTGATTCAAGAAACTAGAGGATATCGGGTTGATCCTGATGAAATTCCCCGCCAGGAAAGAAAAGCCCAGAAGATATTAGCGAAAGGTGAACATAGCAGTCTACCTAAAGATGTACAAAAGACTTATGAATTATTAGAAGCAGGTGAGTTAGAAGGAATATTTCAATTAGAATCTTCTGGGATGCGTCAAATCGTGCGAGATTTGAAGCCTTCTAATATAGAAGATATTTCTTCAATTTTGGCACTTTATCGACCGGGGCCATTAGATGCAAAACTGATTCCTAAATTTATTGACCGCAAACATGGTCGAGAAAACATTGATTATCCACACAGCATTCTAGAACCAATTTTAGATGAAACTTATGGAATTATGGTCTATCAAGAGCAAATCATGAAAATTGCTCAGGATATGGCTGGATATTCTTTAGGACAAGCTGACTTGCTGCGTCGGGCGATGGGTAAAAAGAAAGTGTCTGAGATGCAAAAGCAGCGAGAAAAATTCGTGGATGGCGCAGCGAAAAATGGCGTTCAGAAAAAAGTTGCGGATGAATTATTTGAGCAAATGTTGAAGTTTGCTGAATATTGTTTAAGCTATGACACTGAAATATTGACAGTAGAATATGGATTGTTGCCCATTGGGAAAATTGTAGAAAAACGTATTGAATGTACTGTGTACAGCGTTGATAATAATGGAAATATTTATACGCAACCTGTGGCACAGTGGCACGATCGCGGACAGCAAGAGGTGTTTGAGTATTGTTTGGAAGATGGTTCAATAATTCGGGCAACAAAAGACCATAAATTTATGACTGTTGATGGTCAAATGTTGCCAATTGATGAAATATTTGAGAGCGAATTGGATTTGATGCGGATTGAGAGTTTACCGAATTGAGAATAGCCAGAGAATAGCCAGAATAGCCAGCCAGCCAGCCAGGGAATAGAATTCCCTGTCTAATAATGCAAGTCCTCTAGAAGAGGACTAGAAAAAACTTGGTTTAATTGTTCACTAGTTTCAGATAGTCGTCTTCAGACGACTTTAGCTTTCAGACAGGGAATTTCATTCCCTGGCTGCTGCTGGCTGCTGCCTTCTGGCTGGCTTCGTGAACTGGCTGATTTGCTGATTCCTACTTCCCTGGCTGACGGACATTGCTAATATGATAATTTTTTCTAGCAATATGGGAAACATAAATGTATGTAAATAAATACAAAATTTAAAAAATCTTATGTCTCTGTGGCGACTTTATTATCATATTGTTTGGGCAACAAAAAAACGCCAACCTCTAATTACCTCCGATAAAGAAACTGAGCTTTATAATTACATCATTAATAAATCCAATAGTTTAAATTGTAAACTCCATGCCATTGGAGGTATTGAAGACCACATACATTTAGTAGTATCTATCCCCCCAACAATCGCGATCGCAGAGTTTGTGAAAAAAATTAAAGGAAGTAGTTCTCACCATTTCAATCACAATCTTTGCCCTACATCAGAAAAATTTACTTGGCAAGAAGGATATGGTATATTCTCCTTGGGCAGTAAGCAACTTGAGCAAGCTGTTATATATGTTCAAAATCAAAAAATACATCATCTTGAAGGCACAGTAAATTCCCATTTAGAAAGGGCAACTCAAAGCTGATTTATTTAATCAATTTGCACCCAAAGAAAAAAGCAAGCAAAGAAAAACTAAAATAACTGATTTAGGTTTTGGTGAAGTAGAGAGCGTCATTTTGAATTTTGAATTGTTAATTGCGGTTTTCCCCAAAGTATGCTTTCTTGCTTGTAAATGGCAATTCCCGGTTTTGCTCCTTTGGGTTTGTAGACGTGTTTTGGCTGAGTGTAAACTACTGGTACTTGCTCACTCTGACGGGCGCGACTGTAATATGCAGCAAGATTAGCTACAAATTGCAAATCAGCTTCTTCTGCCACAGCACCCGGTTCTAAACGTAGTAATACATGACTCCCTGGAATTTCTTGAGCGTGGAACCAGATGTCATAATCCCCAGCTACACGAAAGGTCAATTGGTCATTCTGGCGATTGTTACGACCGATTAATACTTCAAAGCCGCCGGGGGTAAGGTAACGATGAAAGTTAGTGCTGGGGGGTTCGTTTGCACTGCGACTGCGGTATTCTGGATCTTCTAGATACTTTTGCCCAATCAACTCTTCGCGGATTTCTTCTAAAGCTCGCAAATCTTCTGCTGTTTGGTAGGTGTCTATCTGAGCGATCGCAGCTTCTACTTGCTCTAAATACTCAATTTCTGTCTGTACTTCTAACAGTAGCGGCTCCACAGCAGCACGAGCGCGTTTGAGCTTTTGGTGTTGTTTGTAAAGACTTTGGGCATTTTGGACGGCATTTTTATCTGGCTGGAGAGCGATCGCTACTGGCAAATTTGTCTCAAAATCAGCAATGATAATTTCTTTCATCCCTGGTTCCCAGTTTTGCAGATGAGCCATCAATAAATCTGCTTTTTGGCGATACTCATCGGCTCGATCTGATTGCTGCAAGCGCGTCTGAAAGGTTTGAGCTTTATTCCGTAATTTCGTCAGAATATTATTTAATTTCTGACTCAACTGATGGCGCAATTGGGAAAATAACTGTTGGTCAATTTGGTTACTGTAGTAGCGGTTGAGCAACTCCTGGATATTTTTGACCTTTTCAACTGCACCCCAACCCATTACGGTGTAACCATCTTTTGTCCAAGCGGGTTGAAATTCTTTGGAATCTAGAGCTTGCAGCCATTCTTGCCAACGCTCAAACAACCGTCGCCAGTCGTCGGGGTTGAGAGTATTGGTAGATGTTTCTGATGCGATATTTGCTTCTAGCAGCATTAACTCCACTAGTGCAGCACTCAAGCCACTATAACTTTTGAGCAATTGCCGCTTGATTGCTCCTGGTACTAAACTTACCCGTTCTTGCCAACGTTCTTGAGATTCACTCAAGTAGGGGACACTTCCAGTTAGTTTCGGTGGTGTTTCATAAAATTGTCCGGTTTGGATGGGACGGACGCTAGATTGTTGCTGACTGACTTGATGAGCGGCGGTGATAATTATATTGTTAGCGTCGGTGAGAATGACGTTGCTATACTTGCCCATGATTTCTGCATAGACATGATATAGAGCGCTTTCTCCAGGACGACGGGCAAATTGTAAATCAATCACACGTTCCCAAGGGGCGATCGCTTCAATCGCCACCAGTGCTAAACCACCCAATTGGTGTATTAATTGTTGGCTAAAGGTAAAGGTATCTGGCGATCGCGGTGGCGGATCGCCAATACAAATATGTGCAGCTTGGGGATGCCAAGAAATTTGTAGCCAATCTCGCTGTTCTAAGGTACGTAATGCCATAGCGATCGTATAGCGATCGCGCTGGTAAACTTGTTCTAAGCGTGATGGTAGCCAGTTAGCGCGGATTTCGCTACAAGCAGCTGTGAGAGTGGTAAAGTCAACTGGTTGCAAAGCGATTAGTTGTTAACATTCAAATGGTAGCGATCGCTATGCTTTTATTTTTGTTTAGTTAAAGCATAACAGACCTCACCTATCATAGCGGTTACTTGCTTTGGTGATAGCTGCGAATCAAAAAACGCAGAAATTATCATAAGATAAGCTTCTGCGTTTAAGTGATAAGTTCGTTTTTTATACAGTTTGTTTTTGGTGTTGAGTTTTCCAAGCTCAGGCGATGCCTACGGCGGGCAACTCTTGGAGAGGCTACGCCCGAAGCGTAGCTATGCCGCAGGCTTTACGCCTACGCTACCAAATTTAAACCCAAAATATTATCCGAGTTACTCACTCACCATTATCTGTTAAACAAAAGCGTTATTTAGCAGCTAAAACTGGTTCTTTTGCTGCTGATTGCACTAGTTCGGTGGTTGAGTGTACTAGTTCTTTTGCTGCTGATTGCACTAGTTCGGCGGTTGAGTGTACTAGTTCTTTTGCTGTTGATGCTACTGTTTGTGGCTGCAACAGTTGGGTGTAAAGTTCACTCAGTTGATTGGCAACACCATCCCAGCTAAACTTAGTTTCGACGCGCTTTCTACCAGCTTTACCTAATTCATCTCGCCATTCTGGATTTAAGAGAATTCGGTCAATAGCAGATGCAAAAGCCTCTACATCTTGTGGTGGAGCCAATAAACCAGTTTCTTCATTAACTACAGTAAACTGAAGTCCGCCGACATCGCTTGCTACTACTGGTGTACCGCTTGCCATCGCTTCGATCGCTACTAGTCCAAAGGGTTCGTAGTGACTAGGAACAACGCAAACATCGGCAGCAGCGTAATAAGTTGGTAAAACATCTTGACTCAGACGACCTGCAAAGGTGGTAAAGTCACTCATTCCCAATTCGTTGACGATTTGCCCAATGCGATCGCGCTCAATTCCGTCGCTGTTACCTGGAGTGCTACCACCACCAATAATTAGCTTGATATTTTTAGAGTCGCGTAGTTGAGATTCGTTTACCGCCCGTACCAAAGTTTCTATACCTTTGCGTTGGTCAAAGCGCCCCACGTATAGTACAACTTTGGTTTCTTTATCAATCCCCAATTCAGCCCTAGCTGCTTCTCGTCCAATGGAGCCAAAGCGCTGAATATCTGTACCACAGGGAATGATATCGATATTGCCTTTTGTGGAAACTAGCGATCGCATGTGTTCCTGTTCTTGCGGACTTGTCGCTACAATTCGCTCTGCTTTTTCCAATACTTGTTTTTCAACTGCTAATCGCTGACTAGCAATCAAAGGAATATTTTCTATAGTGTTGTACTTGACTGCTCCTAAGGAGTGGTAGGTGTGAACCTGTTTACTCTTTTGGATTTTATTTAACTGCATCCCCACCCAACTAGAGAGCCAGTAGTTAGTATGAACCAATTCGTATGTAAAATCGTTTTTTATTTGAAATTTGAGGAAATTATCCACAAATTCTGGCAGATATTCAAAAATTTCATCTCGCGGCACAAACTCAAGGGGGCCAGCTTTTAAACGGATAGTTCGACAATTGTTGCTATGTTCAACTATCGAGTCTTGCTCCAGACTCACTTTGCGGGTAAACATATCAACTTGCCATCCCAGCTGCGCTAGTGCTTCACCCACATTACGCACATAAACATTTTGTCCCCCAGCTTCTTCTTTCCCTATTTCAATCGCTGGGTCTCCGTGGACGGAAATCAAGGCGATACGTTTTTCGGTGGTAGAGTTCATAGTTTGTGTGTTGCTGATTTTAACAAAGTTTTAGGTTGTTCCAAGCACGTGTATAGCACACTTACCTGAATTATTTAGGAACTTTGATTATTATTGATTTTAATTTACTATGTCTAATTTTTTTTAACATCTTCTGTCAGATAGGTTAAAAACAAACATTTAGTTTCTTTAGATATAGGAAATTGTTATATCTATATCTCATCCTTTTGATAGATAAAAATGAGATTTTTTCATTCATGTCTAGCTCCAATTTCATAGATATGGCAATTTTAATTTGCTCTCTACCTATAGACTCAGTTCTTTGACTTCTACGAGGATATATCTGGTTAATAGGGGGTTTGACCCCCTAACACATCTTGGAGTAGGAAGCCAGAAGACTTGAAAAAGAAGTCAGAATTCAAAATTCAGGATTCAGCAATCTTGACGCGACGCTATCTGCTTTTTCGGTCAAAATACCCAACTCAATTATGGCGACTGACGTTTTTATTCTGTTTTGATAAAAATATATTTATTTAGCTTATATTCTCTAAAATAAATCTAAATTCTCTTTTTACGCAATTTTACTGTTTTTGCTTCAAACTAATAAATATAGTCACCACCAATTTTCAAACGGAGAAGATTAGTATATGAGTTTGATAGATGGTATATTTCTGACGATATTAAATACTGTTGCCTGTCTAGCACTGCCTAAGCTGGTATCTGTAATTCTGCCTGTCAGAAACCAAAACACTCAGTCTTCAAAGTCTGCTATGACATCACAAGATTCTAATTCTGAAATTCCCAGTTTTTCTTAATGTAAACTGACGATCTCATAGATATCGCCTTGATGAGGAGAAAACTTAGTTATTGGTGCAAGGCGATATCTGAACAATAAATTATACAGATTGTGTTTTGGGAAAAAAATGAGAGTTGTTTTTCTATTCAACCTAAAATTTATACAGGAAAAAACTGGTCTACAGTACAGCTAAAATCAGGCAATAGCGGAGAAATTATATTATCATTACTAAATAGGGTTGCTACCAAATTCAGTTGACTTTGTTCGCGCCGATAGACCTCTAGTTTACGCGATCGCCAATCAGCAATCCAATATTCTTTTACTCCTCTGGAAGAATAAAGTTTAAGTTTTGCTTCCTTATCCCGTCTTTCATCTGACTTACTCTCAGACAAGACTTCGACTACTAAATCTGGTGCGCCAGTAAAATGTCCTTTTTCATCCAATGTTAGTGTCAAGGTTTCTTTAGTAGCCCAAACTACATCAGGAATCACATTATCTGATTCTGAAAATAAAACGCCGGGATTGATTACAGCTTCTCCTAAACCAGTAGAATCTGACCAAATGTTAAGCTGTTGGAAAATTCTGCCACAAGTTTGCTGATGTTTAAAGTGAGGTGCCCTAGTCATAAATAATTCTCCATCAACTATCTCGTAACGCGTCCCTTCGTTTTCTGGAAAGAGTTCCACATCCTGAGTTGTCCAACGTACTCCTGTATTAAGCATCTGACTCATTAGCTAACTCCTTTGATATTGCTCTTGTATTTTAATCATAAGATTTAAGTTTAGCTTCCTTATCTAGTTTTTCAAAAAACAAATATATGAACAAATAGTAAGACTTAAACAAAATGCACCAAATAAAATGCAAAACCAGCCACCTAATATAAGTGCGTTAGAATTGTCTTGAGTGAGTGTCAGAAATTGCTGTTGAGAATCGTTTAGAAAGGCATTAATTTTGTCAGCAAGTTTTTGTGCAGATAGTTGCCAGTAGGAGGAATTAGAAATGCGATAATCTTTCCCATCCTTGATAACAGGGGCGACATAATATTGTTTGCCTCCATCATCATTGATTGCTTTAACTTCTACGCCCATCCATAAATCTAATTCCGAATAAATTTTCACAGACGACTCCCACCAATCTCGATTAGTCAACTGACAATTGATGTGTTTTGGTGTTCGCTCACAAGAGAAAGTGGTAATCTTCTCTGGTGCAGATATTAACTTGACTCCAAATGCAATAAGCGAAACACAAAAAAGCAAATATATAAAGTTAAAGCAGTGTATTGATTTTGGCATATTTGAGAGTTTTGATTTATCTCTCTCGTTATTTTCTTGATTGTCATTCATAACAAAACAATCATTATATTTTTTTATTACTCGTCCTCAGCAAATTATCTCTTGCGATTTTCGCGCCGCCACTTACTCCGTACTAAGCGAATTTCATCAAAAGTGTAGCTTTCGCCTAGTTGTTCTTTGATGGGAGTCAGGGAAATATCACCGAGTACTTCTAAAACTTGCCAAATTTTTTGTTGATGTTCTATAGGTACTAATTGATTTAAATCAACTGGCTGATTTTTTTCAATTAGTTTTTCTAGATGATTGCTAACTGTTGCCGGACTAAGGTTGCGCTTTTGGGCAATTTGAGCGATATTTAAACCTTGTTGATGCAATTGTAATGTCTGCAATTCGGTGTAAGAAGAAGATAATTTGGGAGATGATACAGAAGTAGCAGATTTATTTTGCAAACCTTTTTCTTGGCGGTAGGCGCGAATTTCTGTAATAAACTTTTCGCCATATTGAGCGAGTTTGTGACTACCTACACCAGAAAGTTTGGCAAATTCAGCTAAATTTTGGGGTTGCACTTGTACCATCAATTTTAAAGTGGAATCGTGAAAGATGACGTAAGGTGGTACAGATTGCTCATCAGCTAATTGTTTGCGTAGCGATCGCAATTTCTGTAATAATATTTCTGCAACTTCTGCTTTTTCACTCTCCGGCTCCCAGGTAATCTTTTGCACTGTGGTTACAGCTAGCGAAACTGTGCGTTGTTTTCGCATGACTTGCCAACTTAAGGCATTTAGTTTTAAAACTGAGTAACCATCGCTAGTTTGTTCTATTAACCCTTGATGTAAAAGCGATCGCCCCAACATTCGCCATTCATCTACAGTTCTATCTTTACCAATACCGTAGGTAGAAAGTTTATCGTGTTCGTACTGGATAATTTTGTCTTTTTTTGCTCCTCGCAACACATCAATTATGTGTAGCATTCCAAACCTTTCTTTGCAACGCGCCACACAAGATAAAAACTTCATGGCTTCAATTGTCCAATCTTGCACGGGTTTGGGATGACGACAATTGTCACAGTTACCGCAATTTCCAGGAAACCTTTCGCCAAAATAACCTAGTTGAATTGTTCGCCGACAATCAGTGCCTTCAGCATAATCGATCATCTGCCGCAGTTGTTGTTTAGCAATCAACTGTTCTTGAGGATCGGTTTTTTGATCGATACTCCATTCAATTGTTTTAACATCACCAAAGCTGAAAAATATTGTACATCGAGATGGTTCTCCGTCTCTACCTGCTCTACCCGATTCTTGATAATAACTTTCTATATTTCTGGGTAGATCGAAGTGAACTACCAACCGCACATCGGGTTTATTAATTCCCATTCCAAAAGCGATTGTTGCCACCATCACCCGGACATCATCTCGAATAAATCGCGTTTGATTGCTACTACGTTCTTCATCACTTAATCCGGCGTGATAAGGCAAAGCAATAACTTTATCATTTTGTAGTTTAAAAGTTAATTCATCAACTTTTTTTCGAGTTAAAGAATAAATAATTATCGAACCTTCAGTTTCTCGAATTAGTTCTAATAATTCAGCGTAAGCATATTTAGTTTTAGGACGAACTTCGTAATAAAGATTTTCACGGTTAAAACTGGCAAGATGGATGCTTGGTTGTTTCAGACCTAATTGTTGAATAATATCACTACGGACGCGATCGGTTGCTGTGGCGGTGAGAGCGACTGTAGGCACATCAGGATAGCGTTTCCGCAGAGATTTCAACTGGCGATATTCTGGACGAAAATCATGTCCCCATTCCGAAACACAGTGCGCTTCATCAATAGCAAAGCTCGAAATACCGATTTTTTCTTTAACTAAATCGAGAAATGGGAGAAACCTTTCACTGAGTAGACGTTCTGGGGCGACGTAGAGTAATTTTACTTTACCGCTGAGGATGGCTTCTTCGCGCGATCGCACTTGGTAAGCGTTCAAACTGCTATTGAGAAATGTCGCATTAATATTATTATTTCGCAATGCTTCTACTTGGTCTTGCATCAAAGCAATTAACGGCGACACCACCACCGTTAGCCCATTTTTTAACAACGCTGGTAGCTGAAAACACAAAGATTTCCCCCCACCAGTCGGCATCACAACCATTAAATCTCGATTTTGCAGCGCATCTTCGATAATTTGCCGTTGTCCGGGGCGGAATTGGTCATAACCGAAGTGATATTTTAGCGCTTGTTCGAGATGGGGATACTGAAGCATAGCGATCGCTTTTTCGGGGCCGTTCTGCGTGGGTAGTTATTAAAGATATCAGGATTTTAACTCACATCATCGGCAGCTTTGGCCAGACCTACGTTTCTGTTTGCCATCCCACTAAATCAATCATCATACATAATGCGATGTCTACGATGGGCTACGCCCACGCTTGAATTTCAAGACAGTTGTTATAAGATAGGCGATCGCACTTGTATTGAGCTAATAAACATCGTCATGAGTACCAATATCTAACAAAAGAACAACTTGTTCCCCACTCTCTTCATCGGTTTTCAGCGAGAAAACAACGCGACAATCATATCCACAAGAACATGAAAGCAACCCTGAGAGCTTTCCCTCTAGCTTGTGAGTGCCCAAGTTGACTGCAAATATGTCATTCTCCATAGCAGCAATAGTTTCTTCTATTCTGGCCTGTAAGTCAGCATTACGACGAGTAAATTTTCGGAAAGCTCTTTTAAATTTGCTCGTGATAACTAACCTATACATCGGCTGCACTTGGGTTATTGAGATATTCCCGTAATTCTTGAATTGCTTCGGCAGCAGTCTGGATTTTGAGCCTACCTGCTTGAAATTCAGCAATGGAAGCTGCTGCATCTGACGCAATTTCATCTCGCCGACTTTCAATAATTCTGCTTTTGAGAATTTGTACCAGCATTTCTTGCTGCTCTAAAGTAAGCTCCATTGCGGCATCTAAAACTCTATCTAGGTTACTCAATCGCTTCATCCTGTTAATTATTTTGGTTGATAATAGAACTCGTAAGATATAAACTTACAAGTTTTACCTTTATTGCTTTTTTAACTTCATCAAATTCATATTAACTTATCGCACTCAATCAACCTTTATACACAAAAGATCGCTTTTTCGGGGCCGTTCTGCGTGGGCAGTTATTGAAGATATCAGGATTTTAACTCACATCATCGGCAGCTTCGATCGGACTTGTGTTTCTTTAGTCGGGGATTTTGGCTCTGTTGAGATTGTTAGAGAAGTGTTTAACGATGAAAGGAAAGTTAGCTAATTTCCAACTGAGTCCCTAACTAAGTTTTTTTAACAATCGTTATTCTGAGGTTTCTTTAGAGGCTCTTGATTTTGGACAGTGAGGAAATTGCAGGGTTGTAGTAATATCGGTGCATTTTAACTGTGATTCTAAAACATCAATCTTTCGTAAAAGCGATACTCCCCACACTATAGAAATCACTAATTTGATGGTCATCCCCACGAGCAAAAGTGTCACTATTGTGGCATTTTTCTTTTGTTGAGCCAGCCTTTTTTGTTGTTCTGCAAGTCGTGCTTCTACTTCTTGAGCGCGTTCAGCTTCTAAAGCCTGCTGTACTTCTCGCCGATCTAATTCTTCACTAGCAGCTAAAAATCGATAATCTAAGTTACTCAAGCTTTTACAATTTGCCCAAGTTTGCCCATCTATCAAGGCTTGTCCGCGTAATAGGCGAGATTTATCTTTTTCCTCTGAGGCTATCCATGCATTGAAGTTTTCGTAGTAGGGACGCAAGTAAGCTAGTTTTTTCCCAACCCATTCTAAATTGAAAACTTCTTGATAAATTCGATTTTTTACTTGGAGAAAACCTTGTTTTTTGATTACCAAACCAGATAGCAAAAGTTCTACCTGTTCTCGACTATCATCGGCTGGTACTTTCACTCCTTGAAGGATTTGTTGATAAATTCCTAGCAATCTGGCAGCATATTTTTCGTTTCTGAGGATGCGATCGCGAATAGTTCGCAAATGCTCCGGTTCATCTTGTGATTCCCATTTCTCAATGACGTGCGATCGCACCACATTTTCTATCCAAAATTCTTCTGTACCAGGGGGAATTTTTAGCTTTCTACCTATATCATCTTGAGATAAACTCACAAGTAGCCGACACAGCTTTTGAGTAAGAAATGGTTGTCCTTCTGTCCAAGCTAATACTTCTTTCAAAACTTTCTGAGGGTGATTGTCTTTAATATCTAATCCCAAGGATAGTGGTTGAGCTTCTTCAAAGGTAAAACCATTAACTTCTATAGTTTTACCAAGATTAAACGGGGTAGTATTATTACCATATATAAATAAGTCTGAAGGTGTCGCAACCCCAAAAATTGCAAATGTTATTCGATGATACTCTGGATTAATTGCTCGTTGGTTATAACAGAATCGAATCATGTTAAAAAAGTCATCAACAGAGAAATTGAGATTGAGTATACTATCAATTTCATCAATAAAAATAAATAGCCTTTCGTTAGGAAACTGAGCTAATAAAACTTCCGAAATAAACCGACTGATTTTCTGAACCAAAGAAAGATCGTTTTGTTCTTGCCACCAGGTTTTTAAATTAACTTTTCCTAACAGTTTAAAACTCAACCATAAGTCACCGACAACTCCTTTATACCATTGCTCTGGAGTTATATTTTCACAACCAATATTAGTCATGTCAACGGTGGCACATTTAAAGCCCTCTTTTTGCAAGCGGTGCTTTGTTTTTACCATAAGTGAGGATTTACCCATTTGTCTACAGCTTAGGATGTGGCAAAATTCACCCTGTTTCAAAGCTTCATAAAGTTCCACATCTGCTCTGCGCTCGACATAGCTAGGAGCATCATTAGTGAGAGTACCACCAACTTGATATCGATAATTTTTCATTTAATTGATTTTTAATTTTAAGTTTATTCTATATCTCAATCAACACATTTGGATTGTGACAATTAAGAAAATTCTGATAATATCGATGAGTAATTAGGTTCGTAATCAGAACTTTAGTGTTTACTATGAACAATCAAAACTAGCTGGTAAATTCACGATAAACATTAGCATGATTATTTTGCTTTCCAAACTGTTGACTAAAATAAAGACGATATAACTCACACATGGCACTAGCTTGATTGCCGTTTAGTTGAACCAAACCCATACTTTCTAATTTATAAGCCGCGATCGCGTCTAACTCTACTTTTTCATCTGTTGCAATTACCTGTTCCATAGCTGACATTAATTCTGGTTCTTCTTGCAGTAGTGTCAACAGTTCTCGTAGATGCTGACCGTAAATTCCTACTGGTGTAGATGCAGTTTCTAATAACACCTCTAGCGTCATTTCTCCCTGACATAAATGATAAAATGCAAGGCTCACCAGATAAGGATGACCCCCTACCATTGCTTGTAGGGGTGCAAGGCGTTTTTCCCCTTCCAAGTTTCCTGCCCAATCTAGTCCGTAACGTAATGCTAAACTCTGTACTTGCTTAAGGGTAAATGGTGGCAGTGTAATTGTTATCCCTACATTGAAAGGCGATTGGTTGAGCTTAAGCGGAATATAAATTTCTGTGGTGTGAACCACTATCATCCGCAGTTTTTGCCAAATCCGATCTTGCTTTGCTTGTTCATGCCAAAATCGCAGCATTGGCAGAAAGTCTTGGGCAATATTGGGATATTCAAAAATCCGATGGACTTCATTCAAAGCCAAAACTACAGGATTATCATTAATGTATTGCAACAGATATGCTTCAAAATAGATTTTGCAGCTTACCTTGCTGCCCATTTCTATATCCCAAAAATCATCTACACAAGGAAGAAGATTTAACTGCCTACTGACATTTACACAAAACCAACGCAAAAATTTATCCAGGGAAACAAAAACATCTCGGTCAGCTTCTTGAAAGTCCAAATAAACAGTTTGATAATCTTGCTCTCTAGCATAAGCAATCATCCGATTCAGCAGAGAACTTTTTCCCATCTTTCTAGGTGCTTTGAGCCGGATTAAGCAACCAGGGTGTAAAATCTCGTTACAAACAACTTCTTCCAGGGAAGGGCGATTGATGTAAAGAGGAGAATCTAGTGCTACAGGGCCGCTAGGAAATTCTATCTTGCTTGCTGAAAACAAGTCTGGAGAAATCATTTCTAAACTAGATTCTTCACCAAACTTTTCTTGGATCTGATTTTCTTGATTACCTATCTCGTCTTGCAAGTGTTTATTCAAAGCTAAATGTAGATTTTTTTTCGTTATTCTTTTTCCAAGTGCGATAGAAAGGTCTTGCCACAACTCAGAACCAACTTCCTTGATGTAATTGTTGCCGTAGCCTGACACCTCTGCCATCTCACCATAAGTTTTACCCAAACACGATTGATAAAGTACAAACCACTGAATTGGATCGAGAGGCTTGTCTTGGAGAATTTTTTTTACAGATTGTAGAAGCTTATCCACAGAAAATAAATTGTTAAACAGTTAGGCAATCTACTTATATTTTTCAGCCTAGTAGTAATATACATCTGAAATATATCTGAAAAAAAAATAAATATTTGAAAACAAAAAAAGTTGATATTGCATTCATCAGTAGTATACCAAAAATGTGATTGTAATTACTTTTTTGCAGGTTTTTTGTATAGAGGTTAAGTTGGCAAGCACGATAAAACCAATGTATGTTTAGTTTTGTAAAAACTGTGAAATAACGAATTTGTAAAGTATGTGCTGTATTTACATTTCGTAAAAAACTTGGGAATTTTCTCGCCCACTTACTTAGCCCTCTTCCATCACTTTTGGAGAAAGCAATCGCTGCAAGGCTTACGAACCTCACTTTCCAAGTTTTGGCTACATTTTTGAATTTATTATGTTAGAAAATAAAGCTTCAAACCTTGATTTAGTCATAGTTTCAGTTTTCTGCTTCGATTATTGTTTTCACCAAAGTGATAGAAGGGCGTTAGTTCAGCCGAAATACAGCCCTGAAAAACCTGGTGACAACGATGGCTCGCTGGTATGAGATTCTAGAGACAGTCAATGGGAGCTGAACAGAATGGAACAACATCAAAAGCCAACGGTTGTAATTACGGGTGCCTCTTCAGGGGTGGGTTTGTATGCTGCAAAAGCTCTTGCTGAAAGGGGATGGTATGTCGTATTAGCGTGTCGGGATTTAGCGAAGGCACAAAAAGCAGCCCAAAGCGTGGAAATCCCCTACAACAGTTATACCAGCATACATATTGACCTTGGCTCTTTGGAAAGTGTTCGACAATTTGTGAAGAACTTCCGAGCCACTGGCAAGTCTTTAGACGCTTTGGTGTGCAACGCTGCAATTTATATGCCCTTAATCAAAGAGCCGTTACGCAGTCCAGAAGGTTACGAGTTAACTGTCACTACCAATCATCTGGGTCATTTCCTATTGTGCAACCTGATGATAGAGGATCTGAAGAAGTCATCTTTAGAACCAAGGCTGGTAATTTTAGGAACCGTCACCCACAATCCAGACGAACTAGGTGGAAAGATTCCACCACGTCCCGACTTAGGCGATTTGCAAGGCTTTGCAGAAGGATTTCAAGAGCCAATATCGATGATTGATGGCAAAAAATTTGAACCAGTTAAAGCTTACAAAGACAGCAAGGTTTGCAACGTGCTGACTATGCGGGAACTGCACGAGCGCTATCACCAGTCAACCGGTATCATCTTCAATTCTCTCTATCCGGGATGTGTTGCAGAAACGCCGCTATTTAGAAACCACTATCCCCTGTTTCAGAAAATCTTTCCATTATTCCAGAAGTACATCACTGGGGGATATGTGTCTCAGGAGTTGGCGGGAGAACGGGTTGCTGCCGTGGTTGCCGATCCTGAGTATAATCAATCCGGTGTTTATTGGAGTTGGGGAAATCGCCAGAAGAAAGATGGCAAATCTTTTGTGCAAAAAGTCTCTCCTCAAGCTCGTGATGACGACAAAGGCGATCGCTTATGGGAACTCAGCGCCAAGTTGGTTGGACTTGCCTGATCAGACAGTGAGGTGGCGTTACACTTGTGCATGATTCATAGATTCATTTTTTTGAATGGCGTTGCTGAATCATGGGATGTTTTCACCTAATTTGGAATTTTCAATGGTTTCAACCGCCAATTCATCCCGCATTTATGCAACGCCTTTTGAATTAATTAGTATTATAGGACTCATATTTGATTGCGTGAAAAAAACTCAGTACACCTTTATTCCTTCT
>NZ_JAVRCB010000045.1:0-77074 GCF_034530955.1 Nostoc sp. DedQUE05
ATAATTTAATAAAAACCCCCAAGCTCAGATCAGAGCTTGGGGGTTTTTATTTCTCATGAATTGCGCTACTAATGCCACACAACACTTTTAGAGGCGATTCGATTGGGTTAATTCGATTGGGTTAAAGGTTTATCGCCTGTCACCTATCCTCCTTTGCTTGTCGTGCAGACATGATTTGCTTTTGCTGTTCTTGTAGCCAGTTTTCAAAGAGTTCATTCAACAGGCGCATTTTCATAAATTCATCCAGTTGTGCTGGAATAAATTTTTCTAAACGCAAAATCACAAACCATTCAGCGATACGGGTAGGGGGCAATATCTGACCTGGTTGACTACTAGAGAGCATTTGCACCATTATCGGATGTAGTGCATTCAGTTCAATCGGGCCTACCAAGCCACCAGTTTGGGCTTCCGGACCGAGTGAGTATTCCCGCGCCAAATCAGCAAAAGAGTTTTCTTTTGCCTGAATCCTAAAGTAGAGTTCTTGGGCAATTCCCACATCCTGGGTTCGCAGTAGGGAATAAATTACTTTGTCCAGTTTTGCCTTGGACTGAAAAAAGTAAGATTCCAGTTTATTACCCCAAGTGGCTTGCTTGAATTTTTCAATTTTCAGCTTACGAGTGGTAATAACTTCTAGTTGATCGGGAGTCAGCCCTTGATGTGCCATCCAAGCCTGGATATCTTCTTCATTTTTAAACTGTTTTTCAGCGTAAAACTGTTGTTTAGCTTGGGCTACTTCCTCAGGAGTACACTCTATAACTACCTTGGCGGAGCGTGAGTTTTGCTCTATCGCCTCATCAATGATTAATTCTCGCTGCAACTGTGGCAGCATTTGGTAACTTGCCAGTAAAGAAATCAATTCACTAGCTGTAATTGTACGATTACCGATTTGGATCGCTTCAGTCATTAGCTTTCGGTCATCTCAAGAATATTTAGTCTGTTAAAGAAGCTATACCTTAGCCCATTGTCTAGGAACTTTTACCTTAATTCTACAGGGTTAGGTATATTAACCTCACTTTCGCAATAATTAAATAGTTACTTGCTAACATACTTAAAAATATACAGTTTGTATGAGTTTTTATCAAAGATTATACGCAAATGCTAGCAGATATGAAGATAAAGATAAAAGACAGTTCTTGCTAGTACGACTTTAGAAGACAAAGTTTATAGACTGAGTTAGGGTGTTTTGAGGTTTCTATTATTTATTATACGTAGAGCCACAGTGGTATTAGTGTCGCGATTCTTCTCCCAACCTCGAAAGAGGGTTTAGTACATAAGGGTAGACGCCAAGTATTTTCATGAGTCCGCGTACCCCTACGCGAAAGCGTTCGCGCACCGTTTTGCATCTAAGCGTTTAGAATTTTCTCAAGTAGAGCAGGCATAATGTACTGAGGGCGACGCTCCTATGTTACTAAAGCTTCTTTACAAGACGCTGTGCGAACGCTATCAAGCATCTAGGGGGCCTGTTTACAAGTGTTTCGGGTATAAAGGGGGACGCCTTATATGCTGCCTTTTCAAATAAGGGTATTATGTATTTTATATTACATGAATTACGCAACTGGCACAGTACGATCGCTAGCCAGTAGTACAGAAGTATTTAATTACCCAGAATGTAGCTTGATTGGCTTTACTCGAATTAGTAATAATAATCAATGATGTATCTTGAAATAAATCATATTGCTTGCACTATATTAGTTTAGCTAAAACTGAAAAGTTTAGCTTATCAAACAGGTAAAACTATTTACAAGCTTAAGCACAATTTGCTTTTTAATTATTTAGTTGAGCAACAAAAACGTCCAGAAATTGCTATGTCTTCTGTGTAGTTTTTCGGTGCTCGGTGCGCTTCGCACACCATTGCTTGTGCCAGTTGCGTAAATCCTGAATAAATTCAAATTAAATCTTGTATCTGTGCCTAATTTGGAAGAATTAATCTTGCTGTAAAATACAGCATTAATATAGATAATTTTGTCTGGCAAGTGGGAATTATAGGTTAAAATTAAATATTACCACTTTACCTGATGATCAATTAGAAGTGCGATCGCCTGGTGTTGTGACTCGCATCGATCCAACAAAACTTCGCACCGATCCAGAATTAGGATTAGTCTTTACAATTCAAGATTTACAAACTCTCTTTGGCGTAACGGCAAAATTTGATATCAATGAATACGCCATAGTTTTAGATGTTCCAGGACTAGATCGATTTAGTGGCAAATTGGCAGAAACGGAAACTCCAATTCAACTAGAAGGATTACCACAGGTTGCACCTCAAAAATTTAGTATCGCTGCAATTGAACAGAAGGTAAATGCTAGCGGTAGTGCTAGCAGATCGACAAACTATAGAGGTGATTTTCTTGCTGTTGGTAGTGCTTTTGGTGGTTCGTGGTTCATCCGCACCGATCAACCAAATTTAGAAAATCCGCAAACTTGGAATATTGCCGAAGCGCAGTTTCTTCGACAAACTAATTCAACTGATTATTTTGTAGTTTCCCAGCCAACGTTTTGGCAGACTCAAGGAACAGGAGACTATTGGGGTTTTACATCCATTCAACGACAGGGGTTTGTACCACCTCAACCCTTCGGTGGTGGTTCTTCCGATCCTCGCCAACGGTTACAAGCAGATTCTATTGAACGGACAATTTCTGGTAAGGCTGAACCAGGTACATTAGCGCGATTGGTGCAAGGTTTTGGCGATCGCGTGATTGCCGAAATTTTAGTTGGTTCTTCTGGCATTTACCGTTTTGAAAATATTAAAAGCCAAAATCAATTTTTGGGCAACAATTATCGCATCTTGCTGTATCCCCAAGGACGACTCACCGCCCAACCAGAAATTCAAGAGGCTAGTTTTTCGACAGTACTAGGACAATTACCAGCAGGTGCTTCAGGATTAATCGTTTCTGGTGGCTGACGACGGGATTTTGTGGGAAATCAAAGTTTCTTGGGCAACTTTTCTGACTTTCAAGGCGGAATTGCTGGGCGTTGGGGTTTATCGGAAAATCTGACAGTAGGTTTAGGTGGAGTGTATGACGAATCGGCTAGAGCCTTAGCAGAATTATTTTGGCGTCCGGGAAAGTTACCTTTGCAGGTAGCAGTTTCAGCATTGACGGGTAATAGAATGTGAATACAGATATTCGCTATAATCCATCTTTCAGCTTGAGTACTGCATTTATTAGCGATCGCTTGTCTAGCCGTTTTAATCTAGATTGGCGAGTTTTGCCTCAATTTATTTTATTCACTAGTACTGACACACAAGCGATCGCAGGCGCACGGGTAGAAGCTATACAACCAGATCGGGGGACTCGGCGTTTTTCTGCCACCAACGGTGCTGGAGTCTATTATTTAGAAGGCTTACCACAGGGTAAATACACTCTACAAATCAACGGTAAATCTTTTGGTAGCTTGACATTGGAAGAGTCTTCTGAGGCATTTCAAGAGCTTAATTTACAACAGTCGGCAATCCCCTAAGAGACTTCCAAAAAATAAATTATCCCAAATTATATTTATATTATGGGCACACAGTTAGCTGTGCGACCCAAGCGAGAAGTATTAATACACGATGCATTTCTGGAAAAGACATTGTGGCATGTGTAGTAAGAAAGCAAATATCACTTGATGCTCAAGTTAGCTCAAGGGGGTCTAATGATTGATCGCTTTTTGAATCTAATTTTTATCGATTCCTTCGCTGTAGTAATTAACCTGACATTTGGTACATTACTTCGCACTAAAATCTGCAATTATTCATGGGATGGAGTTGTAAATGATGAACCTTCAACACCAGAAAGTAGCGCTAGTTCTTCTAAATCTCTACCATCCTTAGAAGAGGTACAAACTACTCCTCTTCGATGAAATCTGCCTGCTGTAGCGATTCTCATTTGAATAAAATATAGGCTTGCTTAGGGGCGTACATCTGTGCGCCTCTATGAAAATCTATATCGATCTGTGGTTAATTATATTGATTGTCACAAGCAATAAGGGACTTCCAAGTAAAAAAATATTCCATAGCAGAGGGACAAGGAAGAAAGAAGTCTAGTTGAGTAGACAAATTGGATAATTTATTTTTTGGAGTTCCCTAACTAAAATTTTAACGGGAATACGGTAAAATCCAGAGGTACTTTTATTGTTACCAAAGCGGGTTAAGAATGGAAGTAATATGATTAAGTTTTTGGCTGGGGGTGATGTTGCTCTTTCTGTGACGCTATTGTTTGTGATGTCATAGATGTGGGCTAGGCAACTCTAGTTTTGAATATAGTTGCAATAACTTTAGGTTTTGCGATCGCTACTTTAACCGGATTAGGAGAAAAACATGTTACAGCAATTACAGTAGAAATAGGAATTCAAAATCGGACATTAGCGATCGCGATCGCTTCTACACCTACGCTGCTGAATAGTCCTACAATGGCCATTCCTGGGGCAATTTATGGTCTGCTAATGTTTGTGACTGGTGCTGGATTTGCTTGGTGCGCTAGTCGTCGCCAAGACTTGTTGAAAGCATAAAAGTAGTTTGCCTCATGCTTTACAAGTATTTGTAGAAATTGAATTATCCAATCTTGTTACGTTGATGTTTCTAGCCTCTTCTGCTAAACCGATTGATGACAATCTCAAAAATTTTGTAGACGAAATTGAGGCGATATACTGGGCAAACTAGCCATCACCAAAGCTGGCATTTTTCATAGTAAAATTTTGGTTTTGAGTAATTGTGTAGGATTGAGAATACAGAATAGATAGCAATTCTATTTGATTTTTTAAAATTGAAAGTCTTAGATTATCGACCTCTCTAAGAGGGCGGTAATTTTATTGTTTGTGGGTAATACTACCCAATATAAGCAAAGCCGCAGAAGTTGATGATGATGTTCCTTCTCAGCATTTGGGAATACTAGACTTGGAAAACTTTGTTGGCAAAGGCAAGCAGTGGATGAACAACGCGCAAGTCAGAATCTATGAGCTATCAAAAGAATTGAATTTGGAGAACAAAGAGTTACTAGCAATTTGCGACCAACTCAACATCGTGGTCAAAAGCTATAGTAGCAAAATTTCAGAATTTGATGCAGGACGAATCCGTTTGGCTGCTAAAAAATATGCATCTACAAATGGGATACAACAGGAATTAGCTATAGCAAGTCATCAACCAACTTCACCAAAGACTATATCTCCAAATCGGCTTGCTCCCATTCACAAACAACAAACCTTGGAAATAAATCAACCCAAAATATTAACAAATCGTCCTTCTAAAACGCCAGAACTATCCGTTACTACATCTTTCCAAGCAAGTTGCTTAAATATTAAAACAGATTCGGAAAAATGGGGCTATGTCTTCTTAGGTTCTTCGGCAATTAATAGTTTAATCAGCAATTTTGAAAGTCAAGTAGTCCTTGAATCATATCGTGAACCTTGGCAGCGACAAGAGCGTGCTAACGAGTTAATATTTGATTTACTAGGTCAAGAGCCTCGCTTAGTATATGTACGCCGCAAGGGTGCGGGGCAAAATCCTGAAGAAGAAATTTGGGATTTAACCATAGCAACAGATCATGATGATTTTCAATTACCTGCAAGACTTGACAAGCTGGGAAAAACACTAGGATTCATAGTAGTTGTACAACAAAATGGAAGGGGCGGTTTAAAGGTACTATCTGCTAAGTTGCTAGAACTTTCACAGGGAAATGCTGATGGCTATACTGTACCTTATTATTTACGGTTGCTGCCTAATCATCAGTATCGTATTGATATTCCGTCAACGGCATTGGCACGGATGGCAGCTATGCCTATATGCGGCGACCATCTGCCTACAGAAGATCATCTGCGAATTTGGGAAGTATTTTTACAGATTGAGGAAAAAATCGCTAAAACACGCCAATTTTGTGTGCCTTTTTTCAGCCACAATGGCTTCGGAAAACGGATCACTTTTGAGATTGACGTAATCTCAGCTACTCTTGACGGTTCTGATGAAAATTCCTTGGCTGTGGAAAACTTCTGGGAACGGGTAAAACGAGCAAAAAATGAAGAGGTTAAGCTATTCGAGACTACTCCCAAAGGACAAAACTGGCGCAACAGCCGCCAATTAGGAATTATTGAAGAAGTTATTCCAAACAGTTGCATTATCCGCGTAAGGCTAGAACGCGATTTAGCAGACTACATGGCAGCAGGACGTTATCAGCTACCAGCTACCGGATTTTTGTTTTTTGAGGCAGTTGGTGACATCCAACAGATTAAACGCAAAAAAGAAGCCTTGGCACAATTAAGACAAGGACGCACCCAAAATCCCTATTTGGGAAACTTTTTATTCGACGCTTCCCAAGCAAGACCTATTGAAAAAACTGTCGAATTGCAACCAAAGGATTTGTTGTTATCCTCAGCTAATCATAGCCAGAAAGCAGCAGTAGAAACAGTGCTTGCAGCTGAAGATTTAGTTTTAATTCAAGGGCCACCAGGTACTGGGAAAACTACCGTAATTGCCGAGATTTGCTATCAAGTTGCTCTACGGGGTGGACGCACTCTAATTACTTCTCAAGCCAATTTAGCAGTAGATAACGCCCTGAGTCGATTAGTTCATAACCCACTAATTCGGGCTGTGCGAAAGGGAAACGCCGAAAGAGTTGGAGAACAAGGACAGCCGTTTTTAGAAAATCGAGTGATTGGCACATGGTTAGAAAATACTGCTACAGACTGCGAAAAAAATCTTGCTAAACACCTCGATAATGTAAGAGTTTTACGTGAATTGCTTGCAGCATCACAACGATTCACAGCATACCTGAAAGTAGAAGAGGTATTTAATAAAGAGCAGGATTTATTACAGACGCGTAAAGCAAATTTAGAGTCAACTTGTACGACCCAAAAAAATGAATATAATCAAGCCGCATCTCAACTGGCTGAGGTCGAATCTCTGAAAACTGCTTTAGAGGAGTTGCTGAATCAAGCACCTTCAGTAGACTGGCAAGATCCAGCACTTCTTAATTTGTGGGCTGGTCTGAATAAATACACATCTACAGACGCTTCCTTGCGAAACTTTGCTGCAAATCTTCGGTTAGCAATTAATTTGGCTTCTGAACTTGGTATAGTTCGTCCAAATCATAGCTTATTTGGTTTAGCTGGTTGGTTGCAGAAGACTGTAGTTTCTCGGATTACTGAAGTTAGCACAGCATTAGCCTACGCCAGTGATATAGCTATGGCAATGACCGAAGCGGAGTTAGCTGCACAAACTTACACACAAAATTCAGAATATCTTGCTCGCCTAAAGTCAAATCACCAACAATTGCTTGCTAACCAGCAAAGTTTGCACCAAAGAATTAGGAATCTACATAACCGTGAATCTGAGGTCAGTTTAGCAATAAATGACCTTGATATATGGCTGTCTACAGCTAATTTAAATATTGCCAATGTATTGACACAGTGCTTACAAAATCGTCAAGGGTTTACAGTTGACTTAATCTTATTACCTTCGGTATTACGAAGCATGACGATCGCAGATCAATATCTACCTTGGCAACAAAGTATTGATCGGTGTCAGTTGAAAGTCAATGAATTAATTCCAAATTATCGCCAATGGGATAGGGTACGCAGTCGGGTTACTGAAATCAGAAATTTACTTGTGCAGGGACGAAATATACTAGGTAATCGCTCAATCGATGAAGCTGCCATTTGCCAGGTGAGCGTTATTAACACGCTAGACCCTGTGGAATCTCTCATAAAGCTGAAGCAACTAGCACAAAATAGCATCGATGAGATTGAGAAACCACTAGGGGTCTGGGGTCGGATTATCGAATGGATACTTGCGTTTGCTGTCAACCAGCCAAGTTTGGATTCCATAGCTCAAAAATTACGTCCATATAGCCGCCGTTATGGTGCGGCGGTAACTCTTGAGGCTATTAGGAGACAAGCCCAGATTATACGTCAAACAGTTCAGCCTGTTGAAAGTGAATCCGCTATCTCCCAAATTACAGAGGAAGTGGTTAATGGTATAGTTACGAGTGCGCGTACATGGCTGAAGCAACTACAAACTGAAACAGAAATAAAGCAAAACCAGCTTGAGGTTCAATTAAATGAACAGATGAGGTTGGTGGCTAATGAGCAGCAAAAAATATCTGCTAATCAAGAGCAGCTAGAAAATTATCGCAGTGAAGCTGACTTCAAATTTCAAAGAGCGATCGCACTCTTACAAGAACTTTTCCCCTTCCCATACTTACCCAAAGAATTAAAACTTTTAGTGCAAGAATACCTCAATAATCCTTCAAATATTCTGACTAAAATACCACAATTTAGAGCAAAAATACGGGACTGGGAAAATCGTACCAAGCAACTTGATACTTTAATTTCCTTGATCGATCCTTTTGCTACACTTTCCACTAGCAAAGACCTGCTCATAGTTCGTATTACTAGCTTGCAGGAAATAACGGAAACCTACAAAAGCCAATTTATAGAAACTCAAAGTCAAATACAGACAATTGTTGAGCATTTACGGCAGCAATTAGAATACATATCAACTGAACGAATCTGGTGGCAGTCAATTTGGGAAACAATTCCTGGTAAATTCAAGCTTGAAGTTGATTCGACAGACTTGTTTAATTTGGACTTTTTACGCAGTATCAAGGTAAAGTTTGAATATTGGCAGCAGCAACTTCAAAATGAAGAATTTTATCTTAATCGATATCAGCACTTTGTTCAAGATTGGATAGGAAAATTAAGACAGCCAACGGAAAGCGGTCGCAACGATTTAAGGCGGATTTATCTAGATAATGCCAATGTCGTTGGTATCACTTGCGTTCAAGCTGCAAATTACAATTTTTCACAAGAATTCAAATACTTTGATGTCGTCATTATTGATGAAGTTAGTAAATGTACTCCTCCAGAGTTATTAATCCCCGCTTTGAAAGCCAAAAAGTTAGTCATGGTAGGCGACCATCGGCAATTACCACCCATGCTTGACACGAAGACTTTAGAGGAACTTTTTCAAGAGATTGGTAGCACAAATACAGAACTACAATTATTGCAAGAATCACTCTTTAAAATTCATTTTGAAAGTGCTAATAATAGCATCAAAGAAATGTTAAATATTCAATATCGAATGCACCCCATAATTATGGGAGCAATCAATCAGTTTTATGATGGTAAACTAGAATGTGGTATTTTAGAGCCGGATACAAAACGCGCACATAATTTAGCAGGCGAAATCATCAAAGAATCTCACCATCTTATTTGGATAAAAACGCCTGGAAGTAATAAGTTTCAAGAAGAAACGATAGGAACTTCATTTTTTAATATTCCAGAAATTAATGCAATTGAATATCTATGTAAGCAATTTGAGAGTACTTGGGCTTTTAGAGTTGCTAATGGTGAACCAAAAAAAGAAATCGCCGTGATTACTTTTTATGGCGCTCAACTCAGAAAAATTGATGAACGCCTGCAATCTAAAGATTTCCCATCGTTGCAAATCACCACTGGTACAGTAGACCGATTTCAAGGTATGGAACGACCTATTGTAATTGTGAGTATGGTTCGCAATAATAGTAGAGGAGATGTGGGATTTGCTAAGAAACCAGAACGAGTTAATGTTGCATTTTCCCGCGCTCAAGAACTATTAGTCATTGTGGGTTGTCATTCGCTATTTACTCAGCAGCGTGGACAAGTCGGAGGTATGTACTCCAATGTTTCAAATATCGTGCGTCTACATGGAGGTTTCATTGATGTTTCTCGCCTCTTCTGCTAAACCTATTGATGAAACTCTCAAAAAATTGGTAGACGAAATAGAAGCGCAAAGTCCTAGTTTATCAGTTTTAGCAGCGCGTCAATTCCGTTATAGTTTACGTCAAACTCCGGTAGAAGTAAATATCAAGGAACCCCGCCAGTTTAACGTACTTGAAGAATTTATTATCCGCGCCGCTATTGAATTTCAACCTCCGCCAACAGAGGATGAATTAGCATCTGTACTTGGGCTTGATTCTGTTTTTATTAAAACTACTACTACAACTCTTCGTTCCTTACAAACTCTATCACCTACATCGCCACTAACAGTTACTGCTGAAGGTCACTCATTTTATGAAAAAGGGTCTGTACCACAGCCACCATATCCTATACAAATTTATGCTATTACAGACCCTTTAAGCAATAAGATAACCTTTCAATCTGAATCCTTAAATGAGACAACGATAACTTTACCTGACTTGGCAGACTTTATCACTATTGATCATACAATTGCTGATATTGCTTCCTTCCCCCTTGAGGAAATCCAAAAAAGTGTTCAAGCTTCAGGTTTAGCACTTCATGTACCAGAAGAGGGAAAAATAGTAACTTCCTATAGGGTACTAGCTTCGACTCAAAAATTTTGGAGAAAGATATCGCTTTTCGTTATCTTTGATGCTCTTGAAGATAAATTGAACATTCAAATAAGAAATGGAAAGCAAATTTTAGAGTCAGCATCAAATTGCTTAGAACTACTACATACTGAAGGTAAAATATCTTTGCAAGCATTATGTAAATTGTCAACCGAAACCATCAATTTTGAACGTCAAGCCATTCTCAAGCAGAAAAATACTGAAATAGAAGCTCGGCTTGAAAATATTCGCAAAAAGGCGCTAGAAGCTGCCACAAAAACTACTAGTGATGGAGATAACTATAAAGCGTTAGGTGAAGCCGTGCAGTTACGCGATGGACAAATTAGCTTGGTTTTTTCAGAAGTTTTAAATTCGGCTAAAAGTCAGATTCTAATCTATTCTCCTTGGGTAAATCAGGCAGTTGTCAATGAAAAATTTCTAATCTTGTTACAGAAATTAGCTAATCGCGGAGTTCGGATTTTAATTGGACATGGAATTGCGCGGCGACAAGAAGATGAAGATAAACCAATTCCACCAGAAGTAGAGAAAAAACTTCGAGCAATCAAAACACCTGATGGTTTACCATCTGTACAAGTTTTTTGGTTAGGAGATTCCCATGTTAAAGAAGTAATAGTTGATAAAGAAATTCATCTTTGCGGATCTCATAACTGGTTATCCTATCGCGGCGATTACTTACCACGAGGTGAGTCAGTTTATAAAGTTACAATTCCACATCAAGTTCAGGAAGCTTATGAATTTCTCGCTAATCGCTTCCAAAATCACGCTCAACAATTATGGCAAAATGCTCTCGAAAACCGTGATTCTCAACTGGCTGTAGAGTCTTTATGTATGTGGGGTGCGCTAGGTATGGAAGATATTGCACTCAAAGAGATACAGAAAAACAATTGGCTTGAACTTCTGCCTGTATGGTTGAATGTAGCAATACAGGGATTAAAATCAAAAAACTTATCAGGTGATTCAGCAAGTTTTAAAACTGCACTTTCGTTGCTGAGTCAAGTTTCTATCGAAGAGGCTTTTATTGATTTATTGCAACAGGAATGGCGTAAAGTTATCGGCGCGATCGCAATTAACAATCCCGAAACTGCTTTAAATTTACTTAGTGATGAAGTATGGGCGCAGTTTATACGTCTCAAGATTGTTCAAGAGAGTGATTCACCCAATGATTTTATTTTGTAGCATTATGTAACCTACACTAGAAGATTTTTCCTACTCCAATAGTAATAATTTCTCAAAGACAATCCAGAAATATGCCGTCTGAAATATACCGTCTTGATTTCGCGGGGATTGTCAATTAAATGATTCTTAACCTTTGATTGACTTAAAGATAGATCCAGAGATTCGTCTTGTTCGATACAATTTATAGGTAGAGAGAGCCGAGGAGAACAAGGTGGTCTTATTAAAAGGCTTTGAGATTGAGATGTACACGGGCACGCCTCAAGGTGAAATCGTCGGTCTCTCCGACAAAATTGTTGCGGCTTTGGATGGATTTATGCGCGAACCAGATAGCCGCAACGTCGAGTACATAACTCAACCATCCCATAATTACGAAAATTTATTGTGTGCCTTGCTGCGTCCCCGGCGGGAGTTGCGAAACTACCTCAATCGTTTGGGCGATTACACCTTAATACCAGGGAGTACTTTGTCTTTGGGTGGGGGCGATCGCTTTCTCCGTTCCGATCCAGCAAACCCCTATCATGATTACATTGAGAACACCTACGGCACGAAAGTAGTCACCGCTAGCGTACACATCAATGTCGGCATCAGCGACCCAGAAGTATTGATGCGGGCGTGTCGGGTAATCCGTATGGAAGCGCCCTTATTTCTCGCCCTCAGCGCCTCATCTCCGTTCTTGGATGGCAAAGCTACTGGCTATCACTCCACCCGTTGGGGCGTTTTCCCACAAACGCCCAGCCATGTGCCCTTATTTGCCAGCCACGCCGATCATATCCAGTGGGTGGAAGATCAACTCGTTGCCGGAACCATGCAAAATGTAAGGCATTTGTGGGCATCGGTGCGACCAAATGGCGATCGCCGTCCTTATGACTTGAATCGCCTAGAACTGCGAATTTGCGATTTAGTCACAGATCCCATTGCCTTATTGGCTATTACTGCCTTATTAGAAGCGCGTTTGTTGCAAATAATCGAAAACCCCAGCATCGATCCGTTAACCCAAAGCACTTTCTCTGCTGAAGAACTCGTCACCCTGACTGCTGACAACGAAGCTGCTGCTGCTGCTGGTAGTCTTGATGCTCAGTTGAGGCATTGGCAAGATGGCAGAAGTATTGTAGCCAGAGATTGGATTGCCGAAATTTACCAAGATGTTTGGGCGATCGCCAAGCAACAAGGTTTTAGCTGTTTCCTTTCGCCTTTGCACAAAATCCTCCGCGAAGGCAATGAAGCTCAACAGTGGTTGCAATTACACGCAGTCGGTTTTGACAGCCAACGCGTCATCACTCAGGCTATTATTGCCACCCAAGAGCGCGAAATCGAACTCGAAGACAAATTATGTTCGTCTCTGCTGGGTTAACTCAAAAGACATTGGGGATTGAGCATTGAGAAAACACTTTGTTTTATCCCCTTATCTCTCCACTTTCGTCTTCATACAAATGGTAGATTTTTTTGCAGGCACTACCAGCCCTAAAAAATACAAGTACTTACTTTGTCTACACAACACTTAATATTTCCCGATTGTAGCCAAATATCCTCTCAGGCATTGATCTGGGATAGTTTGTACTTCCTTTTAAAAATCTAATCGATAGAGGATGCTTGATTATTATTAACAAAACCTATGAATAGCCTCTACCTTTTGGTAGATTTAACATTGACCATAATTTTTTTATACAATACTTAAATTATACGGATAATGCCTCAGGTAGTTTTAGTGAACCCGCAGATACCTCCTAATACAGGTAATATTGCCCGTACTTGTGCAGCTACAGGTACAGAGTTGCATTTGGTGGGGCCTTTGGGGTTTGAAATTAGCGATCGCTACCTCAAAAGAGCCGGCTTAGATTACTGGCCTTATGTCAAACTACACTATCACGAATCACTAGAAGCCTTTAAAACCGTACATCAGAGGCGTGGCGGCAGATGGTTGGGTTATACGGTTAATGGAAATTGTAATTATGTAAGCTTTCAGTTTCAACCTGATGATTGGCTACTGTTTGGTAGTGAAACCACAGGCTTACCACCAGCAATTCTGTCAGATTGCGATGCTACCGTCTATATTCCCATGAGCCAACCAGGGGTTCGCAGCTTGAACCTGTCAGTGAGTGTAGCAATAGGCTTATTTGAAACCCGTCGTCAGTTAGGCTATTTAGAATAGTTGTTTACATGACTGCTTATAAGTGTATTTACTTATAAGCTTTCCAGAAACCTATTAGACGATTTATTTGTGACTGCAAAAATTTTCTTGATGACAGCAAGAATATGTAAAACAAGATACCAAAAATTGGGTTTATTCGCGAAATGTAGTGGAAGATACTTACAAGTATAGTAAGGTTATTATAAGAAATTTGTATATGAAACTTGGGATATTGCCGAATTTGAATGATAGATTTTGATGAATTTAAAACATCCTAAACTAGGAACGAAATTGCTAAAATCCAGTCATGTATTACATTTGAGCTATTTTTGCTCGATCGAGGACAGAAATCAGCCCAAAAGTAGCCGATAGTTAATACGGTTGTTTTTTAGGGAATAATCAACGTAAAGTCTCGTGTTGATGAAGACGGATGGGGTAGAAATATCTTGAAGATATCTACAGCAGGGGGCATAACTTTTCCAGAAGTCGCCGCAATTTAATTTTCAGCAGCGACTTGGACTTGGCAAATAATTTGTCCAGTCCCCGCGATTGACGCAAGACAAGCGCGGATAATGGTAAAGAGTAAAATCGTCCTAAGTGGTGTTAGGAGTGGTTCGGACAAGTAAACACAGCAAAATTTAAGTTTTGCAAACAGATGTGAACTTGTCTAAATCAGAGAAGCAGGTTAATCTTGCGTAAGCATCTCTGGTGAATGTGATCTCGATCTATCATTTGTTGCGATCTAAATCATTGACTAGTATCCAACTGAAAAATCGAGGTTAGTTAAGCGCTAGTGATCGTAAGGAGGTCGTCTTTGAAACGAGCATTGAAAAAGAGAGTAAAAGCTGTGTTGAACAATACCCCTAGCAGCGATGATGCCCCGGTAGAACTGCTAAATGTGATGAATCCAAAAGTGAACAGCCGGGTGCGGACAAAAGCGGCGATGATTGGCTTGGCAATCTCTATGGGAGCAACCAGCCTTTTGGTGACTCGACAAAGCGATCAAGCCCAAGCAGCGGTGCCCGTAGGTAGCCAAAAGGCAACTTCAGCGATTCCTGCTGTTCCTGACACCGAGGTGAAATTCGCCTCCACTAAGCTGGAGTCCCAAGCAATCTCATCAGCGAGCGTGCCGGAAAATCCTGTAATCGTGGAACCAACGGCAGTATCACAAGTGCCTGGGCTTGAAGCTAAATGGCAAGTCGCGGCAAGTGGAATATCTTTGCAAGTTCCTGCACCAAACAAGTTTTCTCAAACAACAGCAGGTTATAAAAATTCCACTAACCTGAAGCCCAAAATGGCACAGGGATTGAACAATACCTTAGCCGAAACTAGTTTTCCAACAGTCAATAAGCTGTCTGACTATAGTGCTGATGGTGTTGATAGTACAAATACATCACTAACTGCCCAGCCACAAACAGTGGCAACGTCAACCGCAGTTAACAGTGAAATAAATGCACAACTTAAGGCGCAACAAGAGTTCGCACTAAATCGCTTACAAGAAAAATCGAACCGTTTAAGAAAGAGTCTGGCGCAGTTGCAGTCTGGAGAGACCAAAAATTTATCAAAAGCTGATATAGAATTGGCGCAGCCGACAACTGTGGTTGAGAAGACTGCATTAGCAGTCCAGTCAGACACTTCTAGCGATCCAAGCCAAGCGAACCTGGTATCGAAGTTAAAACAGAAGACAAGTGCATCTGTACCATCGGCGCCAATAGTGATTGCCTCCTCGACGCATACAGCTTATGAAGTTAAACCTGGAGATACACTAGCAGCGATCGCTAGCAGATACAACACTTCAGTATCAGAACTAGTTAAAGCAAATAACCTCAATAATCCCAATGAACTGCGAATTAGTCAAAAACTAGTTATTCCTGCGGTTCAAACTCCTGCGGTTCAAATTCCTGCGGTTCAAATTCCTGCGGTTAAAGTTGAGGCAACTGTAGCGAGTCAGCCCACTTTTGTAGAGTCTAGCAAAACTCCTAATGTTGCTACCTCCCCTTTGAATATTGGTAGTGCTAACTCATATCTACCTAGTTCACCATCACCAACTATTGCCGACAACAGTAGCGTTGCCGTCCCTGCACCGGTAACTGTACAGATTCAGGCAAATAGTGCAACCGACTTAGAAACTGCCCCCCCTACAGCTAAGTCTTATGGCGTCGGTGGTGACATTCCAGTGCCACAAGCTTTTGCCGAGATGCAACAGCCGAAGACACCAGCAAATAGGGTAGCAAGGGTAAACAATAACAATAATGACCGTTTGCGGGGCTTACAAGCGGAAATCCAGAGGTTACAGCAGAAATATCGCGCTCAACAGTCTGGTAATTTAGTTGTGCCAGCAGCAGCGATCGAAGCAAATAATGCTGCTATACTCACTCCTATTTCTACGCCCAATAATTTAAGTGTACCTAACCCTGCATCTAGACCGAATAGTGTAGCAATACCAATTCCAGTTCCGACACCGATTCGGGCTAACTATAGCGTTCAGCCTAAGTCCCAATTCCATACTACTGTACGCCCTACCGAAGTAGTAAACCCAGAATTCTTGCCTAATCTGGGTTCTGCTAGCCAGTGGACTCCCTCTCGCACTCAATCTGCCACAAGGGTGGCAACGCCTCCTGGAAAAGTAAATGCCTCTGACTCCTTAGGAAAGATGCGAGGAACCACAGTTTCTCCACAGGTATTACCACCTTTGGCAGCAGTGGATCAATATCTTCCCAGACCCATTGACGAACTTACACCTCCTCCATCTTCCTCAACCTTAGCTTACACCTGGCCAGCAAAGGGAACCCTAACTTCTGGCTATGGCTGGCGCTGGGGTAGAATGCACAAAGGAATTGACGTTGCTAACTCCACTGGCACGCCAGTTGTAGCTTCAGCTGAGGGGACGATAGAAAAAGCTGGCTGGAACAATGGTGGCTATGGCAACCTCGTCGAAATCCGCCATCCTGATGGCAGCACGACTCGCTATGCTCATAACAGCAAGATTCTGGTGCAACCTGGTCAAGCAGTACATCAAGGAGAAACAATTGCTTTAATGGGTAGCACTGGTCACAGTACTGGGCCACACACCCACTTTGAAATCCATCCATCAGGCAAGGGTGCTGTTAACCCAATAGCTATGTTACCGCAACGCCTATAATTCTTGGCTGTCTGTAACTAAATCATTGCTTTGTTAGTTGAGGGAGTCTACCTCCCTCTTCTACTTTTATTACCTCAATAAGGATGAAAGTTCTAACAAAATTGCCAAATGGACTAGTCTTGAGCAAATTTCTATGCTACATTAGTTAATGATTTTGAAAAACATGGCTCAGTAGCTCAGTTGGTTAGAGCACGGGACTCATAAGCCTGGGGTCGTTGGTTCAACTCCGACCTGAGCCATTTTGAAAAAGCAATAACAAAATAGGGGTTTCAACTCCTAGTGTACATTCACAAATTAATGTCGCTATTTCACTAATTGGTGTTGTAGTTCATTCGAGATAACCGCTCACAAACTAATGTCGCAATATTAGAGACTTATCGACTGTCTACAGTGACTTGTTAGGACAAGTTCTCTTAATCAATAATGCTTTTGATATTCTGCCATTTCTGCAAAGGATATAAAACATTGCTGGCATTGTCCGCTTATCCATAAAGCCAGAATAGGAAAGGGTTTTTCACAGACAGGGCATTTTGATAACAAGCCTAACTGATGGCGATCGCATCCACATAACTTAATATAGGTGTCTTGACTTAAATTGCATAAACTTGCATAATAATAAAGCTAATACAATTTATAAAACTAATTAGTAAGCTTTTTAAGCTTATCTACTAGTAGTTTTGGGGTTATAGCGCAGTTGGTAGCGCACCTCAATGGCATTGAGGGGGTCAGCGGTTCGAATCCGCTTAGCTCCACTATTAAAACACAGCTGTTCAAAACCTGTTTTTGTGATTTAAAGGAGAAGTTGGACAACTTCTGCAACTTTATCTTCCAAATCAAGCAAGATCATGCTTGAAATCACAACTAGTTTCAGTTTCTTAAATACGCCCCCACATTAAGATGCGCTTGTAGGGAAAAAAGAACGGACGCTCATCCTCTAATAACTCGAATAGCTTCTGCTGATAGCGTTCGACAAATCTCTCATAGGTTTGGGCATCCAGTAGGGACTCATAAGCCGTTAGCAATGTCCCGCGATACCACTCCACTACGGCTTCTCGTGAGGGCAACACATGCCCATAAATTTGAAGCTTGACTTCCTGCCGGACAAACCCCAATTTATAAAGCATTCGGGCGTATGTTTCTGGAGGAAGTACCTCTAAACGCCGCACATATCCTCTTAATTCTTGACTGAATTCCTGTGCAGTCTCAACTGCTATCTGATGCACTGGCTCACTATCCATCGTTGGTATTTGTACGGCAAGCTGTCCACCAGGTCGCAGTTTTGCCCGCAATTTCTCAAATAAAACCTCATGTCCCGTCAACCACTGCAATGCTGCATTAGAAAAAATCACATCAAACTCCCCATCTATTGGGTTTTTCTCAATCCGTCCTTGCTCAAACCGTAGTCCATTGCCTTCAAACTGACGCGCCTTTTCCAGCATTTTCTCAGAAGCATCTATCCCTAAAGTCTCCTGTGCTGCTAACGTTTCATGCAGATATTTAGTTAACTTTCCGGTTCCACACCCTAAATCAAGAACTCGTAAGTTTTCTTGCCGATGTACCATGTCTACCAAGTCGTAGAATGGACGACTTCTTTCAGCTTGAAATCGTTCGTATAGTTCTGGATTCCATTTATCTGACATATTTTTATAATTCGTAATTCGTAATTTATAAAGCCGTATTTTCTGATGTAAATGACAAAAAACGATATCGTCAGAAATTGCGGGTTGAAATTTGCTTAAGATACGTCATAAGGTGTCGCAGCTACGCCCGTCGTAGACATCCCACTCAATTTACCATGCCTTATGACCAACTATTTTCGCTCTAATGTTGATGCAATGGCTAGCTATGTTCCTGGCGAGCAGCCTCAACGTGGTACACAGATTATTAAACTTAACAGCAATGAGAATCCCTATCCTCCTTCTCCTGCGGCATTAGCTGTGTTACGAAATATTGATGGTGAGTGGTTGCGGCGGTATCCAGAACCTTTTGGGGGGGAATTTCGGCAAGCTGCAAGTAAAGTTTTAGGAGTTCCTAGTGATTGGATAATTGTCGGAAATGGCAGTGACGAATTGTTAAGTGTGGTGATTCGAGCCTGTGCTGAACCTGGGAAAAAGGTAGTTTATCCGATGCCTACTTACGTGCTATACCGGACATTGACAGAAATGCAAGCGGCGGAAATTATTGAGATTCCCTACAGCAAAGACTACAGCTTACCAAAGGACGAATTAGTTGCTGCCAATGGGGCTGTGACCTTTATTGCGTCGCCCAATAGTCCATCGGGACATGTGGTAGCAACAAATGATTTACGAAAACTAGCCAGCCAGTTATCTGGAGTTTTAGCAATCGATGAAGCATACATAGATTTTACCGAAGAAAATGCATTGGCTTTGGTTAAGGAGTACGAAAACGTCATTGTGCTTCGGACGCTATCTAAGGGGTACTCATTGGCAGGATTGCGATTGGGCTTTGGGGTGGCGAATCCTAAACTGTTGCAGGGATTGTTTAAGGTTAAAGATAGCTATAACATTGATGCGATCGCTTGTGCAATTGGCACGGCTGCCATCACTGACCAAGCTTATAAAAATGCTTGTGTAGCCAAGATTAAAGCATCACGGACTAAGTTAGCAATAGACTTGAAACAATTAGGTTTTCACATCTGGGATTCCCAAGCTAACTTTTTGCTAGCGCAGCCAAGAGAAGGAAATGCAGAATATCTCTATCAAAAATTGAAGGAACGGGGAATTTTAATCCGCTACTTCAAGCAGCCTGGACTAGATGATAAATTACGCATCACTGTTGGGACAGATGAGCAAAATCAAGCTTTAGTAGAGGCACTAAGTAGGTGGGCGTAAATATTTGTCGTTAGGATAAGGCAGAGTCAGAAGTCAGAATTCATTCTGATTGTAAAAAGCAAATAGCGCAGCGTCTCGTAGAGAATGTCTTGATTCTGAATTTTGCATTCTTCTTCAATCACATTAATTTACAGCACTTGAAAACTAAAGCCAAGACTTGCCCAATTATTCACATCCAAGCTATGTGAATCGGCTGCTGTAACATTCATCTCTGTTTTGAAGGCACTAGCGTTATGTAAGTCTTGTAGCAAGGCTTGTACAACTTCTAAGGAATTTAACAATGGGCCAATTGGCCCTTGTTCGGTTGTGGAATACTTGGCAGTGTTCAAGGCGGCCAGAGTTCCGTTAAAGGGGGCAGTACTAAAAATCAGTTGGTGTTCGCACTCAGAAGCTGGCCCTGAAATCATCCATTCGGAAGCAGTATTTGTTTGGGGTAGGGTAAGGGTTTCACCTGGAGCGATGACAACTTCTTTAAGCAGAGGTTTGGTGTCTGCGGTGTTTGGTTCTTGGGGAGTTTCCCAAGAATAGAAGGCGATCGCTGTATGATTATTGTTTAATCCCAGCAAGATTAAATATACTGGGCGATCGCTCTGGTTTTCTACCCGATATTGCATTTGACTACCGATAGGGACAATCGGAGTAGGGAGTGATTTTTGAATCGAAGTTTCTGTTTTGAAAGTTCGTACTGTTTCGCGCTGCATGATAACGCGAGGCGATATGTTGTTAATTATTTCTAAGGTTGTCTTGAGAGCCAAGCGGGAAGAACCTTGATTTTCTGTCAGTCGCCATAACTTGGCTGCTAACAAGGTTGATAATTTTGGTGCTAACTTTTGCACTGTTGATTTTACTGCTTCTCCTGCTTCCCCCGTGGCATTAGAAATTAGTTCGCCACTCAGAGAAAATAAACCATAACGACTAGGTGTTTGCTGTAGTTTGGCAAATAGATAATCAGCCGGTTTTTCCCCTGCGACTACGGTGGAGACATGGGGAAATCCAGCAAAAGCACTTGTAGCGTCTACGCGCTCAATTCTTTCTAATCCAGTATCCAGAGCAATTATTAAATTAATATTTCGGGGTAAAACCCGGACTGCTTCTTGGATAAGTTGCCCGATTTGTAGGGGATTTGCACCTTCTATTTGGGAAATTTGCGCTTTTGCTGTTAACCCAGTCCGCGATCGCAATACTAATTCTTCTCTTGTTGTGCCTAAAGTAAATCGAGAATTAACTCCGTAGTATAGCAGCACTTGTGGCGGTAATCCTGCTAACCACAGCTGGACTGTTTTGCCGTCTTCTTCAATGGCTGTCACCGCGCCTTCTGCACCAATAATACTGTCTGGCGGTAGAGACGTTAAATGTTGATTTTTTTGACTACTTAATAACCCTGGTTGCTGTTTACTACCCAATTTGGATAGAGAATTTTCCATATACGAGAGGGCGACTTGAATTTTGGTATTTGGGGTGAATTCCCACAAATACTGCGTCAAGGCGTAGGTAAATAACCCAGCACTAAAACCAGAAAAGAGTTCTTCCCTCGCCGACTGCTTGGGATTTGAGGTAGCTGCTAAGACAATCGGCGTGCTGGGTAACTTCTGAGTTTTAAGTTGTTGAAGAAAGTCGAGTTCTTCTGCTGCTAGCTTTGCCTCTACTGATTCTGGAAGGGCACGACTTTTTAATCCTAATACTGGGGTTGGCGCATAATAGCTAGTATCTAATACTGCTGTGACTCGTTCTGTAGGGAGCGATCGCAATAATAGCAGTAAAGTTTCTTCTAATATATAGTTGACTATTTTCTCTTCTTGTGGACCAAAACTGGCATTAGCTGTCACCAGAGCATTTTGCATTGTCTCTGGCGATGTTTCCAATTTGACACGGCTGCCATAACCGCTAAAGTGGAAGAAGACCGTATCATCGGGTTTAGCTTGATTGCTCAAGCGATCTAAAAAAGCCGTCTCAATGAATTCCCTACTAGCTTCTTCCTCAGTTAAGGTTAGGATATCTGAGCCTTGGAAACCAAAGCGATGAATTAAAACTTCTCTTTGTAGTTCCACATCTGTCAGACAACCACTGAGGGCTGGAATTTTTGGGTATTGGTTAATACCAATTAACAATGCCAACTTGCGCGGACTGGGTTGTGCCAAAGCTTGATAATAGCGATTTCCTAAAGACAACCACTCAGCTTCAGTTATGCCCAATACCGCGAGTATTGAGCCAATTCTCTCTAAAAACGTGCGACGTTTCATAATTAGCTATCAGCCCTCAGCCATTCAGTTAGCAGCTTACAGGGCTGAACTCTGTATTGTAAAGTTACAAAAATCTGGGGAGCGGAGGGGCAGGGGAGAAATCAATTCAAAATTCAAAATTCAAAATTCAAAATTCAATCCCCATGCCCAATGCCCAATGCCCAATGCCCAATGCCCTAAGCCGTTACTTCTATACGCATTGCCCGTGCTAACTCTGCTGCTACCTCTGGACGAGAAAATTCTGGTGGAGGTAACTCACCGCGCCGCAGCATTTCCCTAACTTTTGTCCCTGATAGGTGAATGCGTTCTTCTGGCCTGCTGGGACTGGTTTTAGATGTTGCCATCTGCTTAGTGCGGGTGCAGTAAAAAGCGTGTTCAAATTTCATCGGCACAATGCCTAATTCGCTTGGCGCAAATTCATCAAAGATATACTGAGCATCATAAGTGCCATAATAGTCACCAACACCAGCATGATCCCGTCCGACGATAAAGTGAGTACAGCCGTAGTTTTTGCGGACTAAGGCATGGAAGATCGCCTCACGAGGCCCAGCATAGCGCATTGCGGCGGGATTGATTGCCAAAGTTACCCTGTCTAAGGGGTAGTAGTGTTCTAGCAAAATTTCATAGCAGCGCATCCGCACATCAGCGGCGATATCATCTTCTTTTGTCGCCCCGACTAATGGGTGCAAAAATAGACCATCAACAGTTTCTAAGGCGCACTTTTGAATATATTCATGGGCGCGGTGGATGGGGTTGCGAGTTTGAAAGCCGACGATAGTTTTCCAACCCTTGTCTTGAAATAGTTGCCGTGAAGCAACTGGATCGATTTGGTAACTGGGAAACTGGGGATGAGGTTCGCGTTGCAACAACCAAATATCACCCGCCAGATGTACGCTACCTTGGTTATAGAGTACCTGTACGCCGGGATGATTGACATCATTAGTACGGTAGACTTTTATTGCTTCGCGGATTTTGTCGTAATGATATTTTTGCGTAAGTTGCAAAACTCCGATAAATTCGCCTTTGGAGTTATCCAGACGGATTAAGCCGCCTTCTTGCAACGGGGAAGCTACTTCTTCGCTTACCGATAGTGTAATCGGGATTGACCACACAAGACCGTTAGCTAATCGCATTTCTGTCACAGTGCGATCGTAGTCTTCTTGGTTCATAAAACCCGTCAGCGGACTAAAAGCACCGATCGCAATCATTTCTAAATCGGAAACGGCGCGATCGTCAAGTTGCACTCGTGGCAAAAAGTCAGCTTTTGAGAGAAACTCTGCTCTTTGTTCTGATGTGGCGATACGGTTAACCAACTGTCCACCGTGGGGGGCTATGGCATCTGGATTGTGACTCAACTTAATCCCCTCTCTGCTTTTACTGTTATTGTTTCAGATTATGTACTAACTTATCAAATGCTGGTACGTAGAGAAAAATAGTTTAGGCATTGGGTACAAGAGGCAGAGGAGCAGCACTTCTCTACGAGACGCTGCGCGAACGACTACGCTCAGTGACCGAGAGGTATGGGGCAAACTAAATATTAAAAGCGATCAAATCCGAGTCCTTAGCCTTACCTTTTCCCTAGATGATAATCTCGATCGCGCAGATCAAACCTTCTTCAAGAACCTTTAGATTTTCTCCTAATTCCCTCAGAATTTATACCAGTAATGAGTAAAGGGGATCGATGACATTCGCTTGCTGCGAAGCACCCATCCCCGAATAGCTGCCCAGATAATGAACCTGGAATCTATAGTCCGGTATCTAATCATCCCAGTATCGGCCGAGATATGTCGATTGTCACTGGGATAGATACTGATTTAGAAGATATCTACAAAAATATAGGTACACAATTACTCTTTTTCAACGCTTCTTCCATTCCCCATCGCCAACAGTGCTGTCCCGTAAGCTGCTTCTGTGTACGCTGACGCTACTACAGGAACCTGCAAATGACGCGCCCTAATTGCAGTCCAAGTATCATTCGCCGCACCACCACCAGCTGTATAAACACGGCTCAATTTGTCTGCTCCCATTTGTTGTAATAATTTATACCCTCGCGTTTCTATGCGGGCAATGCTTTCTAACAACCCATGCAAAAATTCTACTGGGTTATCTGGGCGTGGTGACAAACGTGGGGATAGATTGGGATCGTTAATCGGAAAGCGATCGCCTACCTTCAACAACGGATAATAATCTAACTCGCTGGCAATTGAAGCATCAATCTCCCGACTAAGGCTTGCTAACTCAGGGTTGGTGAAAAATTGCTTTAGTACTGCACCGCCAGTATTAGAAGCACCCCCAGTCAGCCACAAATCACCCAACCGATGGCTGTAAATTCCATATCTGGCATCTTCTTGACGGGTACAACTTAACAACTTTAGTACCAACGTTGAACCAAGGGAAGTCACGGCTTCACCAGGTAATTTTGCCCCACTGGCAAGAAAAGCGGCAATACTATCGGTTGTACCAGCACACACCAGACAATTACGACTTAAACCAAACTTGTCCCCAATTTCAGAACGCAATTCGGCAATGGGAGTCCCAGGAGTTAAAACTTTGGGTAGCTGAATCGGTATTTCTAGCTTTTGTAGCCATTCTGGGTATTTCAACTCTTCTACGTCATAACCTAGCTTTAAAGCATTATGGTAATCGCTAATACCCAACTGTCCATGCAGCAGAAACGCCAGCCAATCTGCTTGATGCAGGAAATATCTAGCTTCATTAAAAGAAGGTAATTGTCTCATCCACAAAAGTTTGGCTAGGCTAGAGGTGGCACTCAACACAGTATGATTGGAGGGTGCAATACTCCTCAAATGCTCTAGTACTAACGATCCCCGCGCATCGTTATACAGCAATGGTGCATCTACAGGGTTGCCAGCAGCATCGACCAGCAAGACGGTAGAGGAAGTACCATTAATTGCGATCGCTTTAATTTCTCGCCGCAATTGATCGGGTATTTGTTCCACCAACGCAAACAAAGCCTCCTGCCAAATTTTTGGCGTAACGGCATTTGGTGAGTCGTGAAAGGGATATCGCACCTCTCTCTGAATACAAGAGGCTTCCTCGTCAATCACCACACCGCGTCCGCCAGATGTGCCGAAGTCGATACCCAGATATAAATTCATAATTTTTATAAATTTTTTAATGGAGAATAAATAAGAACTACTGACCAATAACTGCTTTTGTTGCATCTTGTAACAAGATATTCCACAATTCTGGCAAAACAAGGAAAAGTAGTAAACGAACTGTTCAAAATCAATTCAGGTTAGGAGGTTTTCAGCCATGCCTATCTTAGATACTCTGTACATTGCTCAGATATCTTCCATCTCAGATACTCAAGTCTATATCGCTCTAGTTGTAGCCTTGATCCCAGGAGTTCTGGCTTGGCGATTAGCCACAGAACTTTACAAATAACGCTCCGATGTGACACAGTTAAAAAGCTAATAATCCTGGCAGTACGGGGTGCAATTTCCAGACTTTATGGCTTTATGTCACAAGTACCTAGAAACCTTGCACTTACGTAAGCCAGGTTATTTTTTAACTAGTGCGACACTTGTAGCTATTTCAAAAAAATGAAGTAATATGACAGCTAAATCAAGCATTCAGGAGTGCTGGCATCTGAGTGCTAAGTGCTGAGTGCTGAGTTGGAAATCTCACTAAGCACTCATAACTCATAACTCAGCACTCTTGATAGTACTTCCCTTCACTAAGCGAGGTTATCTTTTAGCATCATGAACGCGATTCAACCCTCCAGACCCCCGTTACAACCTATACAAAAACGCCGGGTCATTTCTCGACCAAAGCGGCATCTTCGTCAACGTTCTTACAAAGTGATGGCACTGGAAAGCACAGCCAAAATAGCGGTCAATCTTGTGATTACAGCCGTTGCAGCATCTGCTTTAACACAACTCTTGCCTTATCATTGGTTACAGCAAGAAAAATTGCGAGAAATGAGTACTGAAGTCAAGCTGATGGAAGGACACGTCAATGGTTTACAGGCGGAATTTAGCCGTAACTTTGATCCCCAAGAAGCTAAAATTATCAGACAACGACAAGGATACCGATTCGATCCCAGCCAGCGTCAGATCGTGTTGATGAATCAAGATCGCCGAGAAGATGAGCAAACAGACTCGTCACCCTAAGACAAATGGCGAATTTGGGATTATTTAGGTTTATTGTGATTTAGGCTACGTCTAAACCGGGTGTTAATTTATATTATTGCTAATAAATAATGGTTAATAGCTAATTTTTGAATAGCTATATAGTTATCATCTATTAGTTATTAGCGATACAGCGTCACTAAACTCTAGTTCAAAATTAATCAATTATTTTGAATTTTAAATCCCCCAGAAGAACTAATCTACCAATTAGGACGCTGATTGAGATAGTAACTCGTCTAACCAATTTTCGAGTTGTAAACGCAAGCGACAACCAGTAATATCCTTATCATTGTCGAGAGAGGGTAGTTGAGTGAGGGCGCGACGATAATCAGCGATCGCACAATTCCAGTCACCCCAAAGATGGTAAGTTCTGCCGCGTTCAGCCCAGATATGACCTTCTAGTTGACCTAAAAGCAGTGCTAGCTCAAAATTCTCAATTGCCACCTCGTATTGCCCCAAATCGCGCCAGGTAATGCCTCGATTAATCCACGCCCGAACATGGTGAGGTTTCAAATCAATCGCTCGATCGTAGTCGGCAATAGCTACTGCTAATTCTCCACAAGCTGCGTAGTAATTTGCGCGGTTATTATAAGCACTAGCCAAATAAGGATTGAGTTTAAGGGCAGTGTTGTAGTCGTAAAGCGCTTTTCCCCTTTCGCCACTTTGGAAATAAATTAACCCTCGGTTGTTGTAATCAACGGCATTGTCGGGATGGCGGAAAATTAGTTGGCTTAAAAGTGCGATCGCTTCGGTATAATCTCCTTGTTGAGCCAACCTCAAAGCACAAGAGCGCAAGTCGTTATCCCCAAAAATAGATTCGCTGCGATCGCTTTTCCTTTGCTCTTGAAGTTTGCTTGTAGTATTTAGAACATACTTGTATTGGTTACTTCGCTGGTCATCGTCAGCTAAAAATGAGTAAATATTCATCTTTCCCTGCTTGAAATCCCTGCTTTTTTAAATAAAAATCTAATTTTTTAAGGCTGGTGGTTTTACCACTATCTTTATTTTCAAGGTACTTATGGTTACTTGAAGCCATCTTAAGACTGAGATTTAAACTACTCACACCAGTAGAAATCTACCCCTTAAATAAACAATTGCTCCTCAAAGCTATTCATAGATACTCGATCCCGAAGATGAATTCCAGAAATAGCAGACGTTAATCTCAAAGACTAGTCAAGTAGTGAGAGCAGCAAATTGGTAGAATGCCAACAAGCCGTTCATTTAGAGATGAGAACAGAGGAGACGGGGACTGGTGGCAAGGAAAATCAGGGAGATGAGAGAGACAAGGGAAATAATAATCCCCAATGCCCCATGCCCCATGCCCAATGCCCCATGCCCAATGCCCAATGCCCCATGCCCTAAATTCAATTTTTAAATTTTGAGAAATTTCCCGATGACAACTGCAATTTCCTATCCCAATGCCCCTGATTTAGCAACCGATGATTACATTGCGATCGGCTTGGCAACCTGCTTCGTTAAAGAAGATGGAGAAGTTTATCAAATCGAAGTTATAGAACCGATTCCCTCTGCGGCTTTGGAAGCGCTTTTAAAGGGCATTCCTACCTCTTATAAGCTGGCTCATGCCACAACTTTGGGATCTGTACTGGATGGCGATTCACCACTGTTACCAGATGGCTTTCCAGAGTCGGCTCAGTTTGGAGAAGAGTTTGTACCACGGGTATTTGCAGCAGCTCGTACCTATAAGCGTCGTGAATCTGCAAAATCTCTGATTCCCTTGGGTACAAACTACACTGAATTTAAATATTCAATTGAGCGGAAACGGGTTTTAAATGCTGCCAGAGTTGTCACCAAAGAAGACAATATTAAACAGCATTCTCACACTCATAAAGTGCTTTAAGTCATTATGCTAAAACTTTACGGTGGCGCTCGTAGTCGAGCGTCAATTGTCCACTGGTATTTAGAGGAATTAGGAATTCCCTACGAATTCGTTAAGCTTGATATGCAGGCGGGTGAACACCTCCAGCCTGCATATTTAGCAATCAACCCATTTGGTAAAGTCCCAGCAATTGTTGATGGAGATTTTCAGCTTTGGGAATCTGGGGCAATTTTGCTATATCTTGCTGATAAGCACAGTAAAACTCCACTTTCACCAGAGGAAAATGCTGTATTTTCCCAATGGGTGTTGTTTGCCAATGCTACCCTTGGCCCAGGGATTTTTGTAGAAGCAAATCGGGAGCGGGAAATGCCCCGCTTGTTGACTCCCTTAAATGAAATTTTCAGTAAGCAACCTTTTTTACTTGGCAATGATTTCACTGTCGCTGATGTAGCAGTGGGGTCTATTTTGAATTACATTCCCATGATACTAAAGCTAGACCTCAGCCCCTATCCAGCGGTGTTGAACTATATGAAGCAGTTATCTGAGCGTCCGGCATTTCAAAGAAGTATTGGCGGACGGACTTAAAATAATTCGTAATTCGTAATTCGTAATTCGTAATTGAATTTTTAACTACGAATTACGAATTACGAATCTTTTAACGATAATTTGTAAATTGTAAAGCAACTGGGTAGTCTTCTTGTTTTAGTCGCTGCATGACTACTTGTAAGTCATCTTTAGATTTAGCAGAAACCCGCACAGCATCCCCTTGGATTGAGGCTTGTACCTTTTTGAATTCGTCGCGAATCAATTTGGAAATTTGTTTGGCGATTTCCTGACTGATGCCTTTTTTGAGTTTGATTTCTTGACGCACGCGATTACCACTGGCTGATTCAACCTTGCCAAAATCAAAGATTTTTTGGGAGAGGTTACGCTTGGCAGCTTTTTCTCGGAGAATGGTGTGTACAGAATCTAAGGTAAACTCGCTATCAGTACTAACGTTAATGCTTTCTTCAACTAAATCGACAGTAGTTTCAGTGTCTTTGAGGTCGTAACGACCTTTGATGTCTCGGATAACTTGATCGACAGCGTTAACCAACTCTTGTCGGTCAAAGTCGCTCACAATGTCAAAGGAAAAAGTAGAAGCCATAAAACATTTTGGATTTTAGATTTTGGACTTCGACTTCGCTCAGTCGAACGATTTTGGATTGGGAAAACTCTTCCCCAGTCCCCAGTTTCCATGCCCCAATTAACTAGTAGCTTGGACGATACTCAAGAAAAAGAGAGTGGCACAGCCAAGTATGCCAATAGCAAACATGAGCGATCGCAAAAGGGGTATATTCAAAATATAAAAAATCGAGTATAGGAAACGAGCCACTACAAAAGCGATCGCCGCTACTTGGGCTGTAAAAGAATTTACACCAGTTACATAAGCCATCAATGCGGCTGCGGAAAATATCATAAAGGCTTCAAAGGTGTTCTGATGTGCCCAAGTAGCCCGTTGGGCATAAGGTGGCAATTTATCAAACATGGCGCGAGGAGTAGAAAACATTTCATAACCAATACGCGCACGGGCATAAGCTACTAGCAAAAATGGCACATAAATGAGAAATGCAGCAGCAGCGATCGAGTACAAAAAAATTATCATTACTTATTAGTCGTTGGTTATTAGTCATCAGTGAGCCAGCGCGGTCTTGGGGGTTTCCCCCATGAGTGACTGGCGAACCCGTAAGGGTCATCAGTCATCGGTCATTAGTCAAATACAAAGGACAAATGACAACAGACGAATGACAAATGACTAATCAAAGTAGAAAAGCGTCACCACTTTTCTTTGTTCTTCTGCATCTTGACAGGTTTGCAACAGGGTGCGACTGTCATGAAACGCAAAGCAAATTAATTGCTGGCAACGAGAAACAATTTCTTTGTTGCACAAGTAACTAGCTTCAGCAAGAGACAAATTATCATTACTGGGATTTTCGACTAGATGCATTACCTGTTCTAGTTGCTGGCGTGATTCCAAAGGCTGGCGTTCCAAGCTTTGGGGTAGAATCACCGTCAACAAATTTGCATCAGCCCGTGTTGCTCCCTTGATGGCAGCTGAATTTGTACCTGTAGCACCAGAAGTAATGATTCGATTACCCGATAAAACTAGGGCATAAGTCATCATTTCAATAAGATTCTGATGCGTAATCGGGACATGACGAGAACCGAGCAAGGCAATTCTTTTAGAACCCGTTTGCTGGATTGTCGCCAGTTCTTGCGCTAATGTATCGAGGTTAATAAGGTCTGTTGATTGGCTCAAAGATGGGGATAATCAGATTAAACGACCCAGATATTTTACCAAACAGCGTGTAGATGCGAGGAAAACTTGAGTTAAACATTGCTACTAATTTTCGGTTGTTTGCTTCAGTAACTCCATTACTTGGTTACACCAGGCTAGCCAATGTGTTTCGTAACTAATGCCATTTAGGAGAGTAAAATACTGAAATTTGGCTGTTTCTGGCAGTTCTTGCGGATTCTGAAAGTAACGCTGTTCTAAGTTATGGTACGTAGACAATTTTTTTTGATGGGCTTTTTGGTGATTTTCTAGCTCTGCCAAGATGGTTTGGTTAGGAACAATATGACCAGCAAAAATTTTTACCAGTAAATCATCTTTAATCGGTGTGGGTTCACAAGGTTGAGCAATCCACTCTTTGAGGTGCTGTTCTCCCAAACCTGTAACGCTGTAGAGCCTTTTATCTGGCCGCCCTGCTTGAAGAATCGACTTGGAACTGAACCAGCCTTGATCTTCTAGCTTCGCCAACTCCCGATAAATCTGCTGGTGACTTGCTGACCAGAAAAAGCCTACAGAGCCATCGAATCGTTTTGCTAAATCATACCCACTACAGGGTGCGTCAACCAGAGCCGCTAAGATTGCGTGCACTAATTTGCTACCTTGTATTTTTATCGGGCTTGTACTTTGGTTGGCTTTGTGAAGGTAAGAAAAAAGTGTATTGCTTGATGGCAGTTGTTCGTTTAGCTTTGGCTTGAGTGCATAAATCAACTTGGCTTCAAGAGTTTTCAGAATGGAAGGATCTACGCATTGTAGCCAAGCTAACTTGACATTTCCCAAATCAATGAGTTCTTTAAATCTATGATGTGATATCCAACGACGTGCAAGATCAGCAGTTCTGCCTATGTAGAGAATTTCCCCAGAACCAGAAATCGCGAAATAGATGGCTGGACAGTCAGGGAGATCAGCTTTTTTCTCCAATGGAAGCGAGGGTAGTTTCAGGGGATCAATTGCCGTTAAATCCATTTTTTCCTAGTTCCAGTGACTTCTATAGCCATCACTAATAAGACTCCACTGAATTCCTTACTTCAGTAGCTTCAAATCATCCGGGATTCGATCCCGGATGATTTACTCCTTCTGTCTCCTGCCTCCTGCCTCCTTCAATACACTTATGAATCTAAGACAATGCCGCTGCGGGAGTTAAACCTAGTTTGGATAACAAGCGGTCAATGTCAAAATGCTGGGACATCAACTGGCGAATATACTGAACCTTAATCGGCTCGTGAACGCGGACTTGACCAAAAGTGCGGTCAACAATTCCTACAGTAGTGAGGGTATCTAAGTCAACAGACAAAATGGGGATTTCTAGTTCTTCAGCGCGACTGAGAATGAACGGTGGGGGTGGTAGTTGCCCGGTGAGAATTAAACATTGGGTAGAAGTTTCTAAAGCCGCTTGCTGAATTTCCACCCGATCGCCTCCTGTCACCACTGCCATATTCCGGCGTTTGCGGAAATATTTTACAGCTGAATTGACATTCATTGCTCCAATTGCCAGACTTTCTACCAACAAATCCATGCGATCGTTGCGACAGAGAACGTCAGCCTTTAACTGTTTGACTAGTTCGCCAACACTCACACTGCGGAGCAAATCGCTATTCGGCAGCATTGCTAGCACTGGAATACCCTGCTGTTCCAAAAATGGTACTATGAGGGTTTCAACCGCTTCTAGTTGGGTGACAGGGATATCATTGATCGCAACTCCAATCAAGCGATCGCCCACACGCCTTTTAGCAGCCAATAGCGCCTCAACCGAAAGCAACGATTTATAGCGGGCTACTAACAGCACACCAGCATCCAATATTTCAGCCATTTGCAGCAAAGACAAGTCAAACAAATTGCCTTCGGACAAATTACCAGGCCCCTCCAGTAACACTAAATCTCCTTGAGACTTATGTAAATATTGCTGTATTAGGGACTGCTGATAATCGGTTTTGTCTTCCCCCCGCAAGCGCTTTTGCACATTTGGTTCATCCAAAGCCAGCATTGTAGGTGCAACGCGGTTTTCCGGCAAATTGAGGCTAAGAGCGATGAACTGGACATCTTCCTCAATTACGGTTCCACCAGACGAATTGAAAGACGTACCGAGTGGTTTACCGTAGCTAATATCCAGACCTTTTTGCTGTAGCTGATGAGACAAACCCAGAACAGTTGCAGATTTACCGCTGTAATTCTCGGTCGATCCAATCAGCAAATATTTAGGGGATTTTGGCACACATGCACTCCTAATTTCAAAAGTCAGAAGAACCCAGCTAGGTGTTTCCTAATTCTAGTTCCTTCTGGCAAAAGCCTCCCGCTCTCACAAATTAAGCTTTCCCAGAATTACCTTCTGATTGCACATGCAGGGGAGCCACTTATGGGTAGGCTTTTCAGATCAGACCAATTTTTTGGGTTTTGGAACCAATAAAGATTGTCTGAAACCTTAAAACTAGGTTCAATGCCTTCTAGGTTTCTAGCTGTTCCAGTTCCCGACTACGGGAGTTGGCGATGTTCTATGCTACTAAAGTGGTGACTTATCCCAAACACTCTGCTTCTATAGTTACGTTAAATCGATCGACTATTAGTAGTATTTTATTTGCTAAAATTTAGCTCGTAGATACGTATAAGATACAAGAGTGGTAATGAAAACTACCCATAATTAAGCTAAAAACCTTTCTTCGCTAAGTAAGATTTAGGTTTAAAAAAAGAGGTATTGATATGAACACAAACTTAGAAGAATTTTCATATCTCTGGGAGGACTCTGATTGGGCACTCTTAAAATTCAATGCTTCACCTTCAGAAAAAGAACCAAGATATGCAATTGTAAACACGAAAACTAAACATGGTTTGTTAGTTAGTGATGATACTCTCTATCAGGATCTCAAAGAAACTATGCGTAAAAAAGGAGTTCGTGTTGTCTCATGTTTATGATGTCTAGATAAAAATCAATTATTCGTGGATTAAAAGAAAAATGCACACACATAGACAAAATGAAAGACACATAGTGTCTTTTGGATCGGTTGGTATGAGTAGTTATGGGTAGGTGCAATGGAGTTTTGGGCTGATTTAGCTCATGATTTGATGCGTATCAAGCCCAGTAAACTACCCTATTCTCAGAAGGGTATACGTGCTATGACTATTATCCAGTCTGCTTTGTAGCCACTTGATCGCCCCTTCGAGTGAGTACTGTTAACCGTTGATCCATTAAGGAAACGTAACCATATTTGTGCATTTGTGCCGATTTTTCCAAGTACTGCGATCGCAGGCAAAATTATTCAATAATTTCCTTACAAGCCCAACACCTGCATTGATTTTTCAAGAACTTCTTTGGGACGGAATGGTTTAGTTAGATATAAGTCTGCACCAACCTCAATTCCTTTTTGTTTATCAAATTCCTGTCCCTTCGCTGTCAAAATTATAATGTAGATATCAGTCATTTGTAGGTCGTGTTTTACAATATGGCAGACTTGTAGACCATTCATTTTTGGCATCATCACGTCAAGAAAAACCAGGTTTGGTTTTTCAGTTTTGATTGTTTCGAGAGCTTCTTCTCCATTTCTAGCAGTTAGAAGCTCAACACCCTCATCTTCTAATGCTTCTAAGGCTTGTTCCATCAAAATTAAGATATTGGGTTCATCGTCAACAATTAGAATTTTCTGGGTCATGGGGATTGGTGATTGAGGATTGGGAAGTGGGGATTGGGCATTGGGAATTCAAGATTGGGGATTAGAATAATTCTTTACCATTCCCCAGTCTCCAATCCCTAGCAATTACTGTTCAGACAACATAATAAAAAATACATTTTCCAACTCCTTCTCAAACCGTAGAGTTTTCACCAAATCGGCTTCTTGAGAGAAGATAGAATCGATGATGATCATGTCAGGTTTGGCTGACAAGGCTTTATAAATGCATTCTTGCGGATCGGAGGCTTCAATCACGCTGTATCCTTGAGTTTGCAGTACATCTGATAGGGTTTTTAAGGCTGATGCATTTTTATCTACAACCAATACCTTTTTATTAGAAGTGCCTTGGTAAAGCAGTGAGCCAATTTCGCTGAGGAGTTTTTCTGTGTCAATGGGCTTGGTGAGATAGCGATCAATGCCAATATGATAGCCTCGTTCCTTGTTTTCAATAATTGACAGAATGATGATCGGAATGTCTGCGGTCTGGGGATCATTTTTGAGAACTGCTGCCACATCGAAGCCGTTGATTTGGGGCATCATCACATCCAAAAGAATTAAATCGGGACGGGATATTTTGATTTGATGAATTGCATCCATGCCGTCTTTTCCTTCTCGAACGTTGTAGCCTTCGTTTTCCAATTGTTGACGCAGGAGTTCTCGAATGTTAGCGTCATCATCTACAACCAAAATGGTTTTACGGTTTTGGTTCAACACAGCGCTTTTAGTGATGACGTGTTCTTTGAGTTGTTTGACAAGCATATCCAAATTCAGATTAGCAGTGGTTTGTCGATCGCAGGCGTAGGTGGGAATGATGAATGAGAATATGCTGCCTTTACCTGGTTCACTCTCAACCCAGATTCTACCGCCGTGATGATCGACAATTTGTTTACAGATGGGCAGTCCTAACCCAGTCCCTTTGGGTTTGTCGGTGAGGGTGTCACCAACTTGGCGGAATTTCTCGAACACTTTCGGCTGGTCTTCAGGTGCAATCCCAATGCCTGTGTCGATGACGCTAATGCAAACACCGTCGTCTCCTTGCTTAACGCGGCAGGTGACACAACCAGATTCGGTAAATTTAACGGCATTAGAAATCAGATTGATTAAAACTTGCAGTAGACGATTGCGATCGCCTACTATCTGAGGCAGTTCAGGTTCAATTTCGCTGACCAATTGTAAGCCGTTGGTTTCAAACAACCCGGCAGTAGAATTGGTTGCCCAATCCAGTAATTCGCTGGGATCGATCGGCTGCATTTGCCATTCCACCTTACCTGCTTCCATCTTGGCAATGTCTAGGACATCGTTAATCAAAGACGTGAGCCGTTCTGCTTCCGACACAATAATGTTGAGATTGTCAGCCACCCGCTTAATCGTTTTCTGAAGCTTGCGGTCTTCGGTAGAAATCATTGGGAACACATCGGTTTCCAGCTTTTCTTGAATGATCGACGCAAAACCGAGGACAGAAGTCAGTGGCGTTCGCAGTTCATGGGAAACTGTTGAGATGAAATCGGTCTTCATCTGGTCGATTTCCTTTTCTGCCGTCACATCCCGAATTAGCAGCGCCGAACCGAAGCAGGCAGCGGGTTCTGAATTTACCGTCTTTTTGAAAATGGCGGTTGCCACTGCCTGACCAATGCGTTCTTTGGTCAGTGCAACTTCGGCAGATAACACCTCACCGGGATGCGATTGAGTTCGTGCAACCAGTTCTGCTAAACCAGATATGGGTAATTCTCGGTAGTGACCGTTGACGGCGTTAGCTGTCAATTCATACATAGCTAGAAAGGCAGGATTGAAGTGGGTGATTTGTCCGGTGGTGTCTGCCACTAACAAACCATCTGCTAAATTATCTAAAATGGCATTTAACCCCTGCGCTTCTGCTAGGGTATTTTGCAGGGCAGCTGTCCGCTCAACAACTCTGGCTTCCAGTTCTTGATTCAGTTGCCGCAGAGCGATTTCTGCTTGTTTGCGAACAGAAATATCGGTATTGATTTCTAGCATGGCGCAGGGTTGACCGGATAAATCTCGTTGCAAAGTCCAACGGCTTTGAACGGCGATGGGTTTGCCATCGTATGTGATGTGTTCCAGTTCTCCTTCCCAAGTGCCCTGCCGGAGAAACTCCGATCGAATTTCTTCTAAAAGTTTTGGAAAGGTTGATTTCAGAAATGCGTGAATGTATTGGTCTTTCACTTCCTCACGCGTCCAACCGTAGAGCCTTTCGGCACCCTGATTCCAGTAAGAGATTTTGTCGCTCATGTCGCGGACAATGATGGCATCGCTGGAATGATTCAACATATCCAATAAACGTTGATTTTCAGCTTCTGCCAGCTTGCGATCGTGAATATCGCTGCAAGCGCCAATCCATTCCCGAATGCTGCCGTCTTCTTCTAGTACGGGAGCACCACAGACAGAGAAGTAGCGGTATGTGCCATCTTTGCCACGCAGCCGATATTCAGTTTGGTAGATACCTCGGTTTGCCACAGCAGCATTCCAAACTTTTGTAGAACTGGCACGGTCATCTGGGTGAATCGGATCGAGCCAGCCCCAACCCTCAACTTCAGCCTCGCTTTGCCCCGTATAGGCCATCCAGGTGAGCATTTCCCTGCTGATTCCCAGTCCTTCTGGGGTAGCCCCCCAGATAATCTGTGAAGTAGCAGTTACTAAGGAGCGATATCGTTCTTGAAGACGCTGATTTTCGGCTTCTGCCTGTTTGCGATCGTGGATATCGGTGCAGGTGCCAATCCATTCTCGGACGCTGCCATCAGCTTCTAGGATGGGGGTGCCACAGACAAAGAAGTAGCGGTGTGTGCCATCCTTACCACGCAGCCGATATTCGGTTTGAAAGAGACTCTGATTTGCCACAGCAGCACTCCAGGCTAGGGCGGTGCAGGTACGGTCATCGGGGTAAATCGGATCGAGCCAGCCCAAACCCTGGATTTCATCTGCACTCTGACCTGTGTACGCTAACCAAGTAGACATTTCACTGCTCACCGCCTTTCCTTCAGGGGTAGTCACCCAGACAATTTGCGAACTGGCAGTCACCAAAGAGCGAAACCGTTCTTCGCTCTGTTGCAGAGTTTGTTCTGCTAGCCTGCGATCGTGAATATCAGTACAAGTACCTACCCACTCCCGGATGCTACCGTCTTCCTCTAAGAGAGGAACACCACAGACCCAAAAGTAGCGATAAGTGCCATCTTTGGCACGAACCCGATATTCAACTTCATATAGGCTGCGATTGTTCACAGCGGCACTCCAAACTTCGGCAGTGTGGAGGCGGTCATCTGGATGAACGGCATCAATCCAGCCCCAACCATCGGCTTCGGCTACACTCTGACCTGTATAGGCTCTCCAGTTCGACATATCTGCCTTTTGCATTCCTTCAGGAGTGGTAATCCAAACCATTTGGGAAGTAGCTGTCACCAGAGAGCGATAACGTTTTTCCAGATACTGATTTTCGGTTTCTGCTAGTTTGCGATCGTGAATATCGGTGCAGGTGCCAATCCACTCCCGGACGCTGCCATCTTCTTCTATAACGGGCGCACCCCAGACCCAAAAGTAGCGATAGTTGCCATCCTTGCCACGAATTCGGTATTCAATTTGATACATACTCAGGTTTGCCACGGCAGCACTCCAGACTTCTCCGGTATAGGCGCGATCGTCGGGATGAACGGCATCAATCCAGCCCCCATTTTCCGCTTCAGCTAGACTTTGGCCTGTATAGGCTATCCAGCTTGCCAGTTCAAAGCAAATTCCCTCTGGTGTGCTTATCCAGACAATTTGTGTATTAGCTGTTACCAAAGAACGGTATCGGGCTTCACTCTGTTTCAGTGTTTGTTCGGTATCTTGGCGTTCCTGCTGAATGCGTCGAAGGTCGCTAATATTCTCTACACTACACCAGATCAGTTGCTCTCCATCTTTCTCAATCATCTGTCCAGAAATCCTCACCGGAACCAGATGCCCGTCTTTGTGGATGTACTCCTTCTCATAAGGTCCATAGCGACCAGTTCGTTCCAAATCTTCTAGGCAAGATTGCTCTGTAGCAGCATATTTTTCTGGGGTAATCTGCCAGTAGGTGAGATTCAGAGTTTCTGGAACAGTACGCCCCAAAATGGCAGCATAGGCAAAATTGATGCTAATTAACGTCCCATCTGTTCGGCATAGTGCTAGCCCAACAGGACATTGTTCAAATAGCTGACTATTGTATTCATCAAGTTGGTTAAACATGATTGAGGTTTCTTTAGTGGCGTATTTGGGCAGAGTTAGAACAACAAAACCAAGACAACAAAGTGGCGTAAAGCTTTAACGAAATTGGGTGGTGTTGAAACATCTGATAAAGTTGATCGGGTGATGCACTTTCCACATCTGGACTGTGTTGTGAAAGTCGCTGGATCAGTTGAGTATGGCGGATCAGCAGATCCGTCGGTTTGAGGATTGGAGCTGTTGATGGAATGAAGCCGTCGGTATCGGGAGTAGGGGATGATTCCGTTGTGGGAGTTGGCAAGGCAGAGGTGCTATTTTGTTCTTCAATAGCGTCTGCCAATGCACAATTTATTGGAATCTGAATCCAGAATTCTGTGCCTTCACTCGGTTGAGAACGACACTTAAGCATTCCCCCATGTTTGTCTACAATAATTTGGTAGCTGATTGCCATGCCTAACCCCGTTCCCTTACCAATATCTTTCGTGGTGAAGAAGGGATCGTAAATGCGGCGAATTACCTCCTCCTTCATTCCTGGGCCGTTGTCGGCAATGCGAATTACAACCCACTGGTGGTCAATGGCTATGGTACGAATAGTAATTTGGAGATTGGGAGCTGGAGATTGAGGATTATTTTTGAGTCTCCAATTTTCCATGCTTTCTTCCAAAGCATCAATGGCATTTGCCAGGATGTTCATAAACACCTGATTCAATTGTCCGGGATAGCATTCAATTAGAGGAAGTGTTGCATAGTCTTTAACGATTTCAATTGCCGGACGATGAACATCTGCTTTCAGGCGATGGTGAAGAATCATTAAGGTTCCATCGATGCCATCGTGGATGTTCACGGCTTTCATTTCAGCTTCATCATGGCGGGAGAAGTTTTTCAGGGATTGGACAATTTCGACGATGCGACCTGTGCCCAGTTTCATCGAATCTAGCAGTTTGGGAAAATCCTGGATGATAAATTCCAGGTCTATATTGTCTAACTCTGATTCCAGTTCTGGAGGAGCAATAGGTAGAAATTTCTGATACTTTTCCAACAGGTGTAACAAGTCTTTAGTGTATTCGGCAACATACTTTAAATTGCCGCAAATAAAATTAACTGGGTTGTTGATTTCGTGGGCAACTCCAGCAATAAGTTGTCCGAGACTGGACATTTTTTCGCTTTGGATTAACTGAGTTTGAGCTAATTGCAACTCATGGAGAGCTTGCTGAAGCTTCTGTGTTTGGGCTTTTGCCTGAAGAGCTACTTGAGTGCTTTGCTCGTAAAGCACAGCTTTGTCAATAGCGATCGCTGTTTGAGAGGCAAAGATACTCACCAGTTTCAGGTGTTCAGCCTTGTATGAGTCAGTTTTGACCGTTCCGATGGCGATCGCTCCCAGTACCCGCTCTTTGGCTCGTAACGGTACACAAATCATTGCACTAACGTTTTTTTGCCCCTCTAATCGCGGATCGGCTTGCACATCATTAACGAGTTCGGCCCGGTTGGATTGCACAATGCTGCCGATAATTCCCTTACCAGGTTCTGGCTGACTGTGGTCAAAAAACACTCCAAATTCGGCAATGATTTCAAACGCAGTTGCATCTCGATTCAAAAGCAAAATCATCCCCGCAGATGATTCAATTAATTGACTCAATTCTTGAAGCACAAGTTGGGCAATCTGTCGCGTATCTAAACTTGTTGTCAGTTGAGTCGAGATATCGTCAAACAAATCAATTTCCTGATATCGCTCTAACAATTCTTTGGCGAGTACTTTCTTCTCAGCTTCCTCCTTTGCCAGAAATGAGAGCAAATTTGCAAGTATAGTTGCCTGTTCTTCTCCAACAACCCAACCGATGATTTCTCCTGAAACCTCGATTGGATAACGGTTTTCTACTGTTTGCTCTCCAATACTAATTAGTTTCGTGCCGTCTACTAGTTCAACATCAATTGCGATGTTGAACTGATAGACTAAGTTATGAATAAGAGATGGCAACTCTTTTTTGTTGAACATCTTTCTAAGGCTAAGTGCGGGCATGAAACACCTCATCTAGAGCAGGTTGCAAATTTCTCACAATCAGTGTTGGTTCGTTGGCGTAGTTTCTCATCGAGAAAAATACAGTGTATTGCAACCTCCTGCCACCTTCAACGTCGCTATCCATACTCCTTTGCATAAGCAAGCAAGAGCTACCATCTCCCAAGAAGAGAGGAATTTTCATACAAATCTAGGGATATAACAGTTTAGTAATTAAGGCTAGTTTTCCCAAAAACCTTAGCGATATAACAGCGAAGTCGAACGGTAGCAAATACCTTTAAACTCTTTACCAGAGGCATTTTTCTGTTCTTATAACTAGCTTAATATTTGATAGGTTCTAAAATAACTATAAGTAAAAACTTATTAATTAGATAAAACCATAGATTTTCATCTATGGTAAATTTGTGTCTCTTGTTACTACTCCTGATAAATTGGGAATTAGCTTTTTTGAGTATAAAAGTTAGCGTATTTATGAGAGTAGAATAATCGCCTTTAGTGTACCAAAAGAAGCTGCGATCGCAGCTTCTTTTGGTGATTTTAAAAAGTATTTAGGTAGGTGCTAGTTTTAGTTAGATCCGAGAGTAGCGAAAACGAAGTCTGAGTAGCCGTAGCCAGCGTAACCACATTTGTGCAGGTTGTTCAAAGAAAGTAAAAATATCACCGAAACCCAAATTAGTTTTGTGATGATGTAACCAGTGTCTTTCAGGAGTAGTAATAAATAGAATTTGGCATAAAATATTTACAGGCTTTGAAGTTTGCCAACCCAGTACACTTATATGTCTCCACCATACATGTAATTGACCAAGCAGTAATCCAGAAATCACGCCAATAGGAGAAAAAGACCACAGGACTACTGCTATAAGTACATAAGGCAAAGCTCCCAAGATACCATCTAAAAGAACCTGGGGATTAAAAGTCAAAATAGCGTAGTGGCGGAAGTCTTTTTTCCAGGAGTGGTGCGTTTTTAAATGAAGGCTACCAAAAACGTGCTCGGGTACGTGGTAAAAAAATGTAGATAGAAAATCGCCAACAAACAGTAACAACCAAGCAACAGCGATAGCCTCAAGCATTTGTACTCCTCAAGAATAATTAAGAAAACTCCACAGAAAATATGCAAATGTCATGCTGTAGGCGTAGACACCTGTTTTGCGCTATGCAAGTAGCACCTGTGTCTCTCATGAGTCTACCCTCCAGTTAATTTGGCTCAGAGTATATGTAATTGGATCAGTTGCAGTTTCATGAATCTTCGATCCTTAATGCAGTCAACAGCAACTTGTAAGAACCTCCAATTTGACTTCTAGCTCTGGGTTAATGGTATTAATACCTCTAAAACCCGATGTAAATACAGTACTTTACTATAGTTACTACACAATCTTCTTACTAAGGCATACAGCATAAGCAAAGGTTGAGTTAAGCTTGGTAAAAATTTAGGTTAAGGATTTCTGCAATATTGTTAATTCTAAATTTATTGCAATTAAGCTTGAACGATGACTCAATTTATAACGATCTAAATAGATATTATGCCAATATCAATTGAGTTTTTGAAGTGAATCAAGTAGGTTTATAAATTAACTGAATATCTGTAAAATTTGCAGCATCTATAATTAATTAGATGCCATAGATATTTTCTATAAATCGAGTAATAATATCGCTTTAAATTTACACTTTCAACGATTAATAAACATTAAAAAGATAGGGAAAATTTGATAATTTATCTTTATTTGCCAAGTGCGTTTGAATTTCCTTACTCTAGACCATTCGTTCGCTCAAGTTGTAGACACTGGCAACTTTATGTGTCACCCTTGTTTTGTGGTTACTGCTGCGTATAGCTTGCTACGCACAGCGAACGGGGTATGCATTAGACTACAGCCTAAGCTAAGAGATATAAAAAATTAAATGATAGAGTACCAAAGATTGATTCTTCCTTTATCATTTATAGACAAGTTAGTAAATCAAGAAAGCACACCTGCAATATTTATTTACAATGTGTCCGATTAAAAGGGTGCCTCAATATATCCAAAATTTAGGTTACTTTCCAGTTGGAAGGTAAAATCAGGATTTGAAGTTATGATTACACGATTTATCTATTTCAGTATGAACAAAAAATGGGCGGTCAAACGAATCACTATAAACCTGGCCTCAAATGAAGCCAAAAACCTTGAAAAATATTGTGAACAGACAGGCAGACCAGCAACGGATGTCATCAGAGAACTTATTCGAGCCTTGCCACTGACAAAATAAAAGTAGATTTGCGAACTATTTCACCCGTTGATTTTCAAGATATAACTATTAAAATTTGGTTGAATTGGAGGTCTTAAAGTAAGAGGTAGTAATTTTTTGTGATGATTGAGAAGAACGTAAAAATTTAATTTCTGGCACGCTGCGCTCATTACTGCGAGCGCAGCGTGCCAAAAAGAAGATAACATGAGCGCTATTATTGAGTTGCACAATGAGGAGTGAGAGAATATTTTTTTTGGTTCGGTGACTATATTGTGTCGTCATCTTCGTCAGAAAATAATCTCTAACCCATATTGTTTAAAATTTTCGCCACAAACAATAGCATTGAGGTAGCAAATATACAGTCGTGAGGATCTAATCTATGATTACTGCTCTTGCGATTACTCACATCAGGTAAAATTGGAAACCTTTGTCCAAATCTGTACTTCTACTTTAGCTATAACTCTTCTGGAATACCGCTTTTCAGACTTAGCGTCAACGTTGGACAGCTCAAGGCAAAGCTTGAATGAGTTCTCGAATCACGTCTATTGCTAGTTTGCCTGTCTGTTCACAATACTTTTCAAAGTTTTGAGCTTCATCTGATGTCAAATTGATAGTGATTCGCTTAAGCGCTCTTTTTTGACTGGAGGTGGTCAAACGGGGAAATTTAAGTGCAGCAGTTTTATTCATTGATTGATAAGCTAGATATATAGAAACTTTCCTTATCAAGATTGCCAATTTTTAGCTGTATTTACCAGTGAAAATCGGGATTTTGAGATTGAACTTAAGCTTTACTCCCAAAAATATTACTGAGAATATTAGGTATTAAATTACTAATACCATACGTAATAAATCTACTATCACCAAATGTAAGAAGCTTTCGGCTAAAAAGATGATGTTAGCAATGTCCTACAGTCCAGATAGTCTGTTGAGCAAGCAGCGTTGAATTACCGAGATGAGTGGATGATAAAGGTAGCTTTTATTACTATTCATTTTGGTAATATGCCTATTTTAAATCTTCTGCAACATAAGATTATTCGTTTGTTATGGCTATTACCCTATATCTATAACAACCTAGTAGATAATTCCTTTTAATAAAAAGTGATTAAACGAACAGTGAGTTAATACATGACTTTACAGAATTGGAGACGTAAGCGTGGCGTTGCACTTACTACCAAGGGTTTACAAAAAATTAAAGAAGCAAAGCATCAGTTAGAAGCAAAAGAAAATTTTGGAAATCGGTATACTCTTGAAGAAATGAGTGTACGTTCTGGTTTATATTCCGCTACCATCTCGAAAGTATTGAATCGGGAGGGAGGAGTTGACAAACAGACTATTGAGAAGCTTTTTTCCGTTTTTAACTTAAAAATAGATAAAAGTGACTATTCAAGCTCAAATACTCGTTTAGATTGGGGAGAGGCTATCTTTAACTCCGCTTTTTATGGGCGTGTAGAAGAACTTATTACATTAGAGCAATGGATTCTTAATGAGAACTGCCAATTGGTTGCACTCTTGGGAATAGGAGGTATTGGAAAAACAGCACTGTCTGTAAAGTTTGCTCAAAAAATTCAGGACAACTTTGAGTATGTGATTTGGCGATCGCTACGAGAAGCACCACCTGTTAAAATTATTCTAGGTAACTTAATTCAATTTTTATCTGACGAACAGGAAACAGAAAGTAACTTACCAGAAAGTTTTAGCGATCGGGTATCGCGACTACTCTATTATTTACAAAATTATCGCTGTTTAGTATTCCTTGATAATGCAGAATCAATTCTCCGCAGTGGTAGCCGCGCCGGACTTTATCGAGAAGGATATGAGGAATATGGTGAGCTTTTAAGACGGGTGGGAGAAGCAAATCACCAAAGCTGCTTAGTGCTGACTAGTCGTGAAAAACCCAGAGAAATAGCATTTTTGGAAGGACAAGCACTACCTGTTCGCTCATTGCCACTGAGTGGATTGAAGGTAGCCGAAGGGCAAGAAATTTTAAAGCTCAAGGGGCTATCGGCAGCAGAGGATGAATGGAAATTAATGATTGAACGTTACGCAGGCAATCCATTAGCTTTAAAGATAGTTGCCACAACCATTCAAGATATCTTTGATGGTAATATGAGTGACTTTTTGCAACAAGACACGGCTGTTTTTGGAGACATTCGCGATATCTTAGAGCAGCAGTTTGAGCGCTTGTCAGATTTAGAAAAGGAAATAATGTATTGGCTAGCGATTAATCGTGAGCCAATGGCACTTCCAGAATTGCGAAATGATATTATATCACCAGTAGCACCAGCAAAATTACTAGAGGCTGTAGAATCTTTAGGAAGGCGATCGCTAATTGAGAAGGCTTCTCTACGAGACCCTGCGCGTAGCTTGCTTTCCCGTAGGGGTACGCTAATGCCAACGCCTACGTTGATTGAAAAAAGTAAAGCACTATTTACACTTCAGCCTGTAGTCATGGAGTATATGACTAGTAGATTGATAGAAGAAGTCTGTGAAGAAATTGTTACTCAGAATATTGATTTGTTTAGGCGTCATGCTTTGATAAAGGCGACTGGTAAAGACTATGTTAAAGATATTCAGGTTCGCCTTATCCTTAAACCAGTCATAGATGGCTTGCTTTACGACTTAAGAAGCAAAAAAAATATTGAAAGTCAGTTAACTCAAATTCTTGCAACACTGCGAGAAGAATCTCCGCTAGAACCAGGGTATACGGCTGGCAATATTCTCAATCTGCTTTGTTATTTAGAGACGGATCTAAGTGGCTATGATTTTTCTTATCTGACTGTTTGGCAAGCAGACCTACGCAACGTAAATTTACACAATGTAAATTTTGCTCATGCCAATCTAAGTAAATGTGTTTTTGCTGAAACCATAGGGGGGATTCACTCAGTGGCATTCAGCCCTGATGGAAAATTTTTAGCGACAGGAGATACTAATAATGAGATTCGCCTGTATCAGGTTGTGGATGGAAAACAACTGCTTACCTGCAAGGGGCACAAGGGTTGGATTTGGCCAGTTACCTTTAGTCCCGATGGTTGTGTTCTCGCTAGTGGCAGTGACGATCAAACAGTGAAGCTGTGGGATACTAGCAGTGGGCAATGCCTCGCAACCTTAGAAGGTCATAGCGGTGGAATATGGTCTGTTTCCTTCAGTTCGGATGGTAAAATGCTGGCAAGTGGCAGTGAAGACACAACGGTGAGGTTGTGGGATGTCGGCAGCGGTCAATGCATTAAGATTCTACAGGTATCCAGTCGGGTGTGGGCAGTCGCATTTAGTCCTGATAGTACAATACTTGCAAGTGGAAATGACGATCACACGGTGAAACTATGGGATATCAGCGTTGGTCAATGTATCAAAACCTTGCTGGGACACACCCATAGGGTGCAGTCTGTTGCCTTTAGCTTGGATGGTTCGCTAGCTAGTGGTTGTCATGACCAAACATTAAGGGTGTGGAATATCAGCAGTGGTCAATGTCTTCAAATTCTGCAAGGTCATACTGACTTAATAAATTCAGTTGCCTTTAGTTTAGATGGTCGTAAGTTGGCAAGTGGGAGTGATGACCAAACAGTTAAGCTATGGGATGTGAGTACAGGTGGATGCATCAAGACTTTGAAAGGACATGGTAGCAAGGTGTGGTCAGTTGCCTTTAATCCTAATGGTACAACGCTAGCGAGTGGTAGTGATGACCAAACGGTTAAGCTGTGGGATTTGAGTACAGGTGGATGCCTCAAGACCTTCCAAGGTTACTGTAATGGGATATGGTCAGTTACCTTCAATCCCCAAGGCACCATGCTGGCTAGTGGTAGTAGTGACCAAACGGTGAGGTTATGGGATGCCAGCACTGGTCAATGCCTTAAAACATTGCGGGGGCATAGTAATCGGGTTACATCAGTTTCTCTTAACCCAGACGGTAGCATCCTTGCTAGTGGTAGTGAGGATCTAACGGTGAAACTATGGGATATTAACACCAGTAAATGTCTTAAAACTTTGCACGGACATAGTAATAGAATATTATCAGTCGCTTTTAGTCCTAATGGCACGATGCTGGCCAGTGGTAGTGAAGACCAAACAATAAGACTGTGGGATGTTAGCACTGGGCAATGTTTGCGGATTCTGGAGGGACAAACTCATCGGGTATGGTCAGTTGCTTTCAGCCCAGACAGTCATACATTAGTCTGCGGTTGTCACGATCAAACAGTAAGGCTGTGGGATGTTATTACTGGGCAATGTTTGCGGATTCTGCAAGGTCATACTGACTGGATCTGGTCAGTTGCTTTTAGTCCTGATGGTACAACATTGGTAAGTAGCAGCGGTGACCAAACAGTAAAACTATGGAATGTTAGCACCGGATTGTGTCTTAAAACTTTGTATGGGCATACTAATTGCGTATATTCCGCTGCTTTTAGTATGGATGGTTGTACATTAGCAAGTGGTAGCGGTGACCAAACTGTGAAGCTGTGGGATGTCAGCACAAGCAACTGCGAGAAAACTTTATCAGCACACACTAAGTTAACCTGGTCAGTTGCTTTTAATCCTAAAGGTAATACTTTAGCTAGTAGTAGTGAAGATGGAACAATTAAGCTTTGGGATATATTGACAGGTGAATGCCTGAAAATTCTTTTTAGCTCTAGACCTTATGAAGCCATGAACGTTACTGCTATTACAGGTGTAACTTTGGCGACTATTACCACTCTAAAAGCTTTAGGAGCGGTTGAGCATCAAGATAGATAGTATTTTAATACTACTACAGTGATTGTTCATTTGTTCTTCATTCAATATCTTGATTCAATCTCTTGAGATGCTCTAAAATTCTACACTTTTTGTTGATAAGATAGATGTTTCTGAAGCAAGTAAAATTGCGAACTTGCTACCTTCACCTTCATCTACCCTGCCTTACTGTGCAGTATATCCTCCATCAATCATCATATTATGACCCGTGATGAAGGAAGTCGCATCTGAGCACAACCAAACCACCGTTTTTGCAATCTCTTCAGGCTTGCCAATACGCCCTATTGGATGCGCTGTTGGAAGTTGAGCAATTAAATCTACGGGAAGACTAGCTAGCATATCAGTTTCCGTAGCACCTGGACTCACGACATTGACTCGGATACCAGATTTAGCATATTCTATTGCTGCGGTTCTAGTTAGAGTAATGACTGCGCCCTTTGTGGCTGAGTAGATGGCATAACCAGGTACACCAACGACAGCACCGACAGAAGCCACATTTACGATCGCCCCGCTGTTCTGTTTGAGCATCGCCCTGATTTCGTACTTGAGGCAGAGCCACGTTCCTTTAAGATTTACATTAACCAGACGATCCCAGTCTTCTTCTGAGATATCATCAGTGATTAAGCCGGGATTGCCCCCAATCCCAGCATTATTGCAAGCGCAGTCTAGACGACCATAAGTTTTTACAGTTTTATCGACCAGTGCCTCTACTTCAGCAGCATTTGAAACGTCGGTCTTAACAAAAATAGCTTCACCTCCGATCTCTTTTATCAGGCGCACAGTCTCCTCACTTTCGACGAGCCGACGACTAGCAACCACAACTTTTGCTCCAGCACTGGCAAATGCGATCGCACTCGCCCGACCAATACCTGATGAGGCCCCTGTAACCAGCGCGACTTTCCCATTTAATTGACCTGTCATAGGTGTGTTCCTTCCCTTTTGATTGCTTTGTTTTGCACCAACTGAACTATTTGCGTTTCTGTAGCGATACTGCACCTACACTAAAAACTAAAACTCCTAACACAGCAGAAGGTTCAGGGACAGGCACTGGCTCAAGGGCGGAAAACGCTAATTTTCCGATTAGCTGATGAGTGGCAGTCGTAGGATGGACTTCATCCCAGAACAAAAACTTGTCTGGGATACACATAACTGGCTGTGTGGTAATTTCAATAGGCACCACTGGTGAATCTCCGATGCACGAGTCAGTTCCATTTGTAAGATTGAATTCCTCCGGCTTTGCAATAATCCGATTAAAAAGAGAATTAACATCAAGAGAAATAATGTTGACATTAGGGTTTAGTTCCTGACTCAAAAGTTTGAGGTTTGTAGTCAAGCTGGAATTATGTTTACTGGTAAAAGTGCTAAGTAAGCTAGAAATTTGACTATTGCCACTTGTAACTGGAAACTTTCCTAAATCTGGCAGATTCAACACCATAATATCTCTAGCTCCAACAGCAGCAAGCGATTTTACCGCCGTTGATAAATTTGTCACACTCTGGGTAGGGTTGGGAGTGCCTTGGAAAAAGTAATCTAAATAATCATTAACACCCGCCCACAAAATGTAAAGGGAGTTTGGATCGGCAGACAGATTTGCTGTTGTAAAGCTGTTGATTTGTTGTTGTAATCCTGGTAGAGTGCTGATTCCGATATTCTTCAATCCTGTAGTTGCGCCACCAAAGGCAAAGTTGGTCTTCGGATTGAAAGTTATCCCTAGATCGGAGGCGAGATATTCCACCCAAACCGAACCATTGGAAAAACGTTCATTAAAGTAAAGTGGATTTGGGGGAACGATTCCGTTAGTTGCATTAAATACATTACCCGTATCGGAAAAGCTATCTCCAAAAACATAAATCTCGTCATAATCTTTTGCCGAGACTTTGAGCGGAAATATCAAAAATAACAGGTAAAAGCCCGCCGCCAAAATTTGTTTTTGCACGATCGACTACTGGATATGCTTTAAATCTTGATAGATAACTTTAACAAAAAGTGAAGCTACGATCTAAAGAACTTTTCAGTGCTGATTCAGATTCGCCCTGATTTGGAACAAGACCTAGCGCCACGTTACCCCAACGCATTACACTTGCAGAGGCGACTCCTGCTGCACCAAAGCCATAAATGAGAACCAAATCATTTTCACGAATTTTACCCATCTGTGCAGCGTGATAAAGATTGGCTACAGTAAGTACCGGCCCAATATTAGCGTACAGAGGGTAGAGATTAAGGGTGCGCTCTGAGTCAATACCAAGTACACGTACACAGAAGCTTGAAAACCAAGCTGTGGCTGTATTGAAAAGGAAAAAGTCAATTCGATCGAGAGTTAAATCGGCTGCTGAGATAGCACCTTCGCAACAGGTACGTAAAAGCTGAGTCGATTCTTCACTGAGCGCATTTTTTGCGTCCTTGTTCAACTGCATCTGAATTCGTGGATTGCCTTGCTTGTTTTCTCTAATATTTAAGGTTAATAAGTCACATAAACAACTTGTATTCACAGTTTTTGTACTGAGTATTCCTTGGTTAGGTTTGACTGAACCGACAACGAAGGCTCCAGCACCATCACCGAGAAACCAGGAAACAGTATCTTCCTCATCGACAAAGCGAGAGTAAGTGCAGGAAATTACTACCAGTACATTGCGGTACTCACCTGCTTGTACCAGAGCACAAGCAGTTTGCAATGCTACTGGGGTAACACCACACGCTCCATCAAGATTCCATGCAGCGCCTTGCAGTCCCAGTTTTTGGGCAAGGAAGGCGGCATTACCAAATCCGATTTGTTCGGGCCAAATCGAGGCTACGAGCATGAGATCGACTTCTTCAGGATTAAGCTTCGCTGCTTTGAGAGCATCACGAGCTGCACGCTCTTCTAGCATCAGCGATGATTCACCTGGAGCAAGTACCCGCTGTTCGACAGTACCACGAAAAGGATCTGACAGATATGGCAACATCTCCAAATCAAACTCGTTGCTGGGGGTAGAGCCAGCAAGCGAAAACAGCCTTCCCAAGCTTTTTTCCTCAACTTGAGCAACTATATCTGGATATTTCTCTCTGTAATAATCTTTTGTACGTCTGATGCTGGGAAAACTAACTGCGATCGCGCGAATACCTACTGAATGATGCACCATGAAAATCTCCTCTTAGTAATTCGTAGCACCTTGTGCAATCAGATTGTCAACATGACTCCTAATTGGTGCAAGCCGGGTTGGGTCAATTACTACGTCAACAACGTACGGACAGGTCGAGGCGATCGCTTTCTCCAAAGCTGCCTGGATTTCAGGTTCTGTTTCAACGCGGATGCCGTCAGCTCCCATTCCACAAGCTATCTTGACAAAATCCGCCTGCGGAATCTCTACATCTACACCTTGGAAGCCTAGCAAAGTCATCCCCTGGTCGCACATACTATAGCGCCCATCGTTTAGTACAATCCAAACGGCAGCGATCTGGTATCTTACAGCCGTGCTTATCTCATTGTTCATTAGCATGGCACCGTCTCCAACTATGGCGACGGTCTTACCATTGCGTGCCAGTGAAGCACCCACGACGCCTGTGACGAAATGACCCATAGATGCAAACCTGGTACTGACTCGGAAACGACCTGGTTTGGCAAATCGCAGTAAGTTAATTGCCCAAGCTAGCGAGTTTCCTCCTTCAGCCATGACAACCGCATCGCTTCCTTCAACTATTTGCCGTTGAATTGCATCCATGAGTACTTCCGGTCGCACTGGGCCCTCTGCGCGTGGATTAAGTATTACAGGCTTAGAACAAGGCAGCAACATTTCTGTTAACTGATTTGGGTGTTGTGGAAAGTTCTTTAGCAGTGCCTTTACAAACATTCCCACATCGGACTGAATGGCAAAGGTTTCGGCAGATGGATATGCAGTTCCTGGAACCTCTGGGTCGATATCGATATGCACGAAGCCTCGTTTTGGAATCATTGCAAAATTCCAGAACGAAGTCCATTCACTGAGGCGCGTTCCTAGCACCAACACTCGTAAAGGTCGTTGTTCTTGCATATACGTTAAAACTGACGTATCTCCGGCAAAACCTGTAACACCAACAAATTGAGGATGGTTTTCGGGAAAAATGCCTTTGCCCCGAGGCGAACACATTACCGCCGCTCCCGTTGCTTCTGCAAGCTGACGAATTTCTGCTGCTGCACCCCGCGCACCAAAGCCGACCCAAATGGCAAATGGTCCTTCTGAAAGCAACCGCGTACATTCTGCAATAGTTTCCTCATTTACGGCTGCGGGAGCAAAAGAGAAAGCCACTCGTGGCAATGATGTCTTAACCGAACTAGTTTGGATATTAGTGGAGATATTTAAGTGTGCGACAAAACCATCTGGTCGGGCTATACCAAGTGCCAACCGTCGATGAACTTTTGACAGTTCATCGCTGCATTCGAGAGTCGTCGCATAATGAAACAGTGGTTCTGATGTGAACAGTCCCTCACTAGGCATGGTGTAAGTGCTGGTTTCTTGGAATGCCCACCTTCCACGCTGCGATGCCGATGTGGAAGGCGACAGAAGAATAACTTTAGCACCTTCCCAACGTGCAGCAAACAAGCCAGTTAATGCATTGGTAATCCCTGGACCAGTTGTAGTGAATACCACAACTGGGCGATCGCTAGCAAAATACGCCTCAATGGCTGCAAAAGCGGCTCCAGCTTCATGGCGAAAGTGCAGCACCTGGATAGAACTTTGGTGTAGTGCAGCCCACACTGGTGCGATCGCACCTCCCGAAACACCAAAGGCATACTGCACCCCCATATCTTCCAGGATTTTTACCACTGCCTCCGCTACCGAAAAAGTTTCGGATGGCTTGCTATTAGATGGCTGTTTACTTGAGTTTAATTGTTTAGTGGTATTTGCTTGTGTATCCTGAAATTTCACATCCATACAAATTATACTTAGGAATAATTTCCTTTTTGGAATAACTATTATCCCACACCTAAACTTAGTAATCTTGTATTATCAATGTAATATAAATTTGTTTGGATAACGCCCATACAACTTCGGTGAGTACTGCTTTTAACGCAGGTATAACAGTAAAACTACCTTGGCGGTTCACTTCGCCAATCTTTGAGCAACCTATAAGTTCCGCATTGCTCTGATATAGAAAAAATGTTTAGAGACTTCGAGAACAGTGGATGTGGCGATGCCTGCGGTGGCCACTGAGCTTCTTGCCTTGAGCGTCTCGCTAAAGCGAAAGCTCCGCTAACGCGTAGCGTCTGTAGAGAAGCCGAAAGGTGTCGAAGTGCGGACTGCGCCAACGCGGACGACTTCATCCGTCTTTTGGTTTGTGAAAACTGAACGCTATCAATCAAGCTTTGGAGTATAAAAAAGTGATTGAATTAAATCAGTATAAGGCTTTAACTTTCGATTGTTACGGAACCCTAATTGATTGGGAAAATGGCATCTTAGGGGTGCTAAAACCATTTCTGCTGGCACATAACACTAATTTGGATGACGAGCAAATTCTTGATATTTTTGCTGAATTTGAAGCAGAACTCGAAATTGGAGAATATATCAAATATCGAGAAGTTTTGCAAAGAGTAGTCCAGAAATTTGGTGAACGATTTGGCTTTGAGCCAACTGCTGACGAACTAAATTCACTTGCCGATTCGATTCAGCATTGGCTGCCTTTCCCCGATACAGTTGAGGCACTTAGAACTTTAAAGCAAAAGTTTAAGCTGGTAATTATCTCAAATGTAGATGACGATATCTTTGCTTTCTCGGCAAAGCACTTGGAGGTGGAATTTGACGAGGTAATCACAGCAGAACAGGCAAAAAGCTACAAACCTGCCTTCAACAACTTCAGACTGGCGATTGAGAGAATTGATTTGCCGCTAGAGCAGATATTACACGTTGCTGCTAGTGTATATCATGATATCGTCACAGCCAAATCTCTAGGATTATCAACAGTCTGGGTAAATCGTCGAGCAGAACAAGGGGTTAGTGCGAGTTTACCAGCAGTCACTCAACCTGATTTAGAAGTGCCTGATTTGAAGACTCTCGCGGCTTTAAGTTTACAGTAATTTGCTGATTTGAATTTAACCACGAGAGGAACAAAAAGTAGAACGCATTTAGATAGACAGATGCCAAAGAACGAATTTGTTGTTATAGCACAAGCTTTGGTGGTTAGGACATCAACAGACGATAAAACTTAGACACAAAAAGGCTTTTCACCCAGTCCCCAGTCCCCATTACCCCTTATCCCCAGAGGGGGCCCCACCATCCCCAGTCCCTTGCTATAAAAAACTAAACAGGGATTGCAACATAGATTGATTCTGTCTTACTCTAGAAAAAATACTACGTCAGTTTAATGTTCTTAAACTTTGGGAACCAAAGCATATAACTGGCTTTCCTTTCCTGTGCGCCCTGCCGATCGCCTTGTTCAATAAAACACTTTGATAGCCTAAAACGATGAAAGCATCTGCTAATTTTGACTTTGAAGACGAAAAATTCAATGCACCGCCTTCTCAAGTCCTTCCCTGGTGTCAGATGATTAATCCTCGGTATGGCACAGATGGTATACAATCTCACGGTTTGGCGATTAAGCTGGATAATGCCAATGCTGTTGGCTTTGTACCAGATGATAATTGGCAGCAAGTTGAGCATGAATTTAGCTCTGGAGTAGAAACAGTCTTTATTAGCGCTACTCCACGCTTGGTCATAGTGCGCCGGGGGCCATTGTCTGTTAAAGACCGAGAAAGTGGTCTAAAACTGGGTACGCTCAAAGATAATTATGATGCTTTTTTAGCCGACAAACTTAAATTTAAAACCTTTACTCGCTATCTAATTTTTCTAGTGGGTGAAAATAAAAAGTTTTTACATGAATCACCACTACAACTAACTCTCAATGGTGCAGCCGGAGCGAGTTTCAGCAAAACCTACTGCGAATATCAACAAGGCAGAGTAGTAGGTGGATTCGTGGCTGAACTAGAAAAAGCTTATGCTATCTACCGCAAGCAACCTTTAACACCAAAAGGGCCTTTGTTCCACGCTCACGGGATTTTTTGTCCGATCGTTGAGTGTGAAGAAAGAGGAATTGAACCAAATACAGTTTTGGTAGCTTCAACTGTGGACTATAAACATCCCACCGTAGGGACTTTAACGCAATATTTAATTGCTTCCGATGCTCTGGAGTCTGCAATGATTTGTAAGACTTTTGAAGAATACAAAGATTTTGGCAAGGAACCTGTAAAATCAGAAACCCCTAAATTGGCAATGGCAGGAGTTTCCAACTCTTACGTTTATGCTGATGAAGATGATTTTGCTTATCCGCCGTATTAAGAAAAGTGAAAAGTTAGGAGTGATCAGTGATGAGTTTTGAATTAATAACTTCTAACTTCTAACTCCTAACTTCTAACTCCTAACTTCTAACTTCTAACTTCTAACTTTATTCTTTGAGCAGCAAATAATATAATGAACCATTACCGCCTGTGACACCAGCGCGATCGCCCGCTAGTTTACCAGACCCCATGAAATAATCCACCCGGCCCGGCCCTTTGATGGCGCTTCCTGTATCCTGGTCAAGCACAAAGCGACTGACAGTACGCCTCTGGAGTTTGCCACCACTGGCAGGATAGGGAAATGAGTTGTAAATCAGGGCTAACGCTCCCGGTGGCATGAGAGACTTATCTGTAGCAATGGAACGTTCTGCTGTCACTGGCACATGAATACTACCAGTAGCACCTCTACCGCTTGTTTCTTGGAAGAAAATAAATCGTTCCCAGCGCGGTAGATAATTGTTCAATTCCTGGGGCTTTTGTCGGAAATAAGCAATCAAACGTGGCATTGTTAATCCTTCCAGGGGAAGTTTGCCATCTTTGGCTAATTCTTTGCCGATACTAGTCCAAGGGTAATCAGTGCCGCCGGCATAGCCAATTGATGTTGTCTTGCCATTAGTTAATTTAATTTGGGCAGAACCTTGGATATGTACCATGTATGCATCTAGGCGATCGCGAAACCAAAGCAATTCTAAACCGCGTAATTTGCTCTTATTCCCTTTTAAACCATCTTTCCCTTCCAAATCAATTCGTTTTGGGTGGGGTTTCGGCCATTGGCTGAAATCAGGTGGTAGCCGATAAAGAGGATACTTATAGATTGCAGTTCTGACACGGCTAGCGGTGTAAACAGGTTCGTAGTAAGCAGTGAACTTAACAGTACCCTTGCCATCGTTGCCCACGGACTGGTAGAAGACAAATTCACGACTGACAGCAGCTTGTAATTGTGCTGCTGACTTAGAACTGACAACCAGTTGGCGGAAACGCAGCAAACTCCGGCGGACGCGATCGAGAGTGATTTCCTTGATCGGATAGTTTTGATATGCTGCGATCGCATCACCCTTTGTTAGATAAAGCAAACTGTTATCAATGGAAGCTAACAACGCTTTGCGATCGCCTATTTTACCTCTTTGACCCCAAATTTGCTCATCCCAACCCAAGCAAGTCGGCCGGAGTGTACAATCGCTTCCGATAGTGATTGGTTTTAGCGGCGGCGCGATCTCAGGAGCGATTGGTATTGGTATAGGTGGAAGATCGGGAGTCGTCGGTAGTGGCAAAGGCAGTAAGTTAGGAACCTGAGCAACAGCCGACCAGAGAGGGTTTACGAGGGCAATTCCTAGACTCAAGGAAAGCAAAGCAAGGGTTTTTCTCATCATTTAGTTGAATCTTTCAACACTAGAACTAAAAATAGGTTCTACCCGGATTGCCACAATCCGAGAAGGGCGTACTACCATATATTCCCCTTGAATATTTTTGATCGGTACGCTAATAAAGTCATTAGAAGCAGATTTTGGCACAAGTTCGCCGCTATACCATTTCTGAAACTCTTGAATAGTAGGAAAACGTACTTCTTCTCGGTGGCCGCTTTCCAGTAAGAGGTATACGGCATATTCATTTGCGGTTCTAGCCATAAAGTTGAATCATTTAAAAAACATTCAACCCATTGTTAACCACGTAACCCCCGAATGAAAAGGGTAAGCATACGGGAGGTTGGGAGCAAGGGAGCAGGGGGCGAGGGAGCAGGGGAGCAGGGGAGATGAGGGAAATGAGCAGACAAGGCGACAAGGAGATAAACAAAACTCTTAACTCTTAACTCTTAACTCTTAACTCCTAACTCAGCACTCAGCACTCCTAATGCCCAATGACTCTTCACTCTAGACGCCTAATCCTTTAAGCAGTTCCTTAAAAAAGTGTAAGTCTACCTTAGCTCTTGCATAACTCTCTAATCAACATCTGATAAGTCATTGACATTGTTGAAAAACAGTTATTCAGGAGGCGAAAATTATGAAACTTTACTATCGTGGTCTAAGCTACGAATATAACCAAAACAAAGTTGGCAGCAAAAAAACAGAACAGCCGTTTCAACCAGTTCCTCAAATTGGGCCAGTTTATAATTTGATGTACCGTGGTGTTAACTATTGTGTCGATCCAAATTCTAAATTGGCAGAAGTTTCTCTAGCACCAGTAGCCTATAAATTGAGCTTTCGGGGAATAACCTATTTTGTCAATAAAACTCAATTAGGAAAAGTTAGCGTAGTCTCTCAACCAACAACTACTTCAAAAGCTGAGGCACTGGCGATTTCTGAGGAATTATTAAAGCTTCAACAATAATATGCCTGCAAGCCGATCTGGAGTTTAGTTAGTCATAAACTTGTAATGTAATCCTCAAAAAACCTTGCTTGAAATTTTGCCACTACCTACTTTCTGTCTGAACAAACCTTACCAAAGCTGGTAGTTGTGTCAAGATTAATTTGAGGAATTAAGGCTTGTAACACAATGTTAGGACAATTATTAGACGGACGTTACCAAGTCCTCCAGATATTAGGTGGAGGTGGATTCGGTCAAACCTACATAGCCCAAGATACCCATCGGCCAGGTTTCCCAAAATGCGTTGTCAAACACCTTAAGCCCGTCACTCGTAGTCCTGAATTTCTCAAAACTGCCAGACGGCTATTTACTAGTGAGGCAGAAACACTAGAAAAACTAGGCTACCATGACCAAATTCCTCGGCTTTTAGCCTATTTTGAAGAAAACCAAGAGTTCTTCTTGGTGCAAGAGTTCATTGAAGGACATACCCTGAAAGCGGAACTATTCCCCAATCAACGTTGGCCAGAAGATCGAGTCATTCAACTACTCCAACAGGTTTTGGGTATTCTACAATTTATTCACAGCCACAACGTTATTCATCGAGATATCAAACCGGACAATATAATTAGGCGGCAACAAGACGGTAAGTTAGTGCTGATTGACTTTGGCGCTGTTAAACAAGTCCAAACTCAACTGCTCACAATTACAGGGCACACGGGAGCTACTATTATTATTGGTACTCCCGGATATATGTCTACAGAACAGGGACAAGGTAAGCCCCGCCTCAACAGTGATATTTATTCCTTGGGCATTATTGGTATACAATCGCTGACAGGGTTACATCCGATAAACTTTGAAGAAGACCCAGATACAGGAGAAATTTCTTGGCAGCATCAAGCTAATGTCAGTTCTGAGTTGGCATCTGTGCTATCTAAAATGGTGCTACATCACTTTAAACAGCGCTATCAGTCTGCGGCTGAAGTTTTACACGTGCTTAAGGATCTCGATATTACAAAAGAAGCGCGATCGCTTCAACTACCATCTTCGACACCCAAACAGCAAGAATACAATCGTCAAGATTACCAGGTAGAAGCGCGATCGCTTCAAGTACCAGATTTTACACAACCACCTCAAACTTCGCTTTCTCAACAAAACTCAATTGGGTATCCGACTGCTTCTATTCTGTCTGGGGAAAGTTACAACCGCTTAGAAACAATTCTTTTAGAATTTGTCGGCCCCATCGCCTCAAGATTACTACGACAAGTTGCAGCATCAGCGTCCAATTTGGAAGAATTAATTAGTCAATTAGCCCTTCATCTTCGAGAAAATCAACAAATTGATTTTAAGAAGAAAACAACATTTCTACTAGAAAAATCTACTCTCTTACAAGAACTTACTGTAAAATCCGATCAATCTGGTATTAACTCAAATAATTTACCAAACCAAGAATCTCAAGTCATCAGTGACAAATTTATGGAAGAGTGCGAACGTGAGTTGGCTAATTTAATTGGCCCGATAGCTAAGTTTTTAGTCCAAAAAGCTATGAAATCTGCTGGAAAAATCTCTCGTGCAGAATTTGTAAAAATTTTAGCATCACAAATCCCTGAACCTCAAAAAGCTTTGCAATTTGAGCAACGCTTACTTTCTTGATTTTCTCAAAATTGCGTTTTTATCTCTGTGAATTACGGATTATTAGCCTTAATTGTTCAGCATCTCCAAAGCTATTTTCAAGCTAGCTTTCATCCGATTAAATGCTTCTGCTAACCCGCCAATTTCATCATGAGAACTTTCTTCAAAATCAGCGCTCATATCACCAATACTAACTTTTTGAGCTATTTTCTCTATTCTTCTGATACGCTGAATCACATATTTTTTAATTAAGAAGTTAATTAAGAAAACTACGAGCGCAAAGATCGCAATTAAAAGTCCCATTATCAATATCCAAGTTCGTGTAGCATTGGCAAAAATATCTTGAGAAGGAACAGAGATAATTTGAGCAGAAACAATCTGATTCAGTTGCCAGCCAAAACCATTTTCCGAGCCATAATTTAGCAACTGACTTTTAGGAGCTTGATCTGGTGTAGAATGGCATCGCAAACATTTTGCTTGTGTAATTTTTAGTGGTTGTGCAATGTAAAATACTTCACCTTCTGACAATTTACGAAAGCCTGTAATTTCTAGAGTATTAGGTTCGTTGCGAAAACGCTCCACAAGTTGAGTTTCAAAATTATCAGCTTTATCCGCTAAATTGGTTGGATTAAGTGTTGCATCCTTATGAAAAAAGTTTTGAAATTTAGGCTTTTTACGAAAATTTTCAAAAACCTCTTTAGAGGAAAAAGTTGGTACTACTTCAGGCGTGAATGTTGGGTTAGTATCTAATCTAGGTTCTAATAGGGGAGCAATACGATTTTGTGTATAATCTCTAACTGCATTCACCGTTTGGATGAGAATCTCCGCTTGAGAACTGACTTCATTTTGCGCTCTCTCTTGAAGTACACTGGATAAGGCAATGCCACTTCCTAAAATACTGATGATGAAAACTAATATTAAAAGCAAGTTAAATTTAGCACCTATTTTTAAGTTTTTTAACGTAATGTTGTTTAACATAACCTAAGCAACGAAGGTGGCCTGTGAGTTTGTCTAATATTTATTTATACCTGTTAGAAAGCATCTCAACAATATCTAAATAAATATTAATTGTTTACTGCAATATAACCTTTTTAGGCAGCAGTAAAATTTATCTAAATTAGTCTTGAAAGCCAAATTATTTCCTTAACCATAATTAGTGATGTTTGTGCGATTTCCCCGTCGTTTATTTCTGTTTCATCTACTAGGTTTTACATTTGCTGCCTGCAAACCACAAAATGGAAATGGGGTTGAGGGCACGTTAACTATTGGTGTAATCAACTATGGTGGAGGCGAACAGATAATTAATCAATATGCTAAATTTAATAGTTACTTAGGTGAAAAAACAAACTCATATATTCAATTAGAGCCTGTTTTTAATGAAAATAGAGCGGTTGAGCGCCTTGATGCTCGTGCTTGGTCATTGGTATTTGCTCCACCGGGTTTAGCGGCTATTGCGATCGCACGTCACCAATATGTTCCCCTATTTCCTTTAATAGGTATTAGTAATTTACGTTCAATCTTCGTTGTTCGCAAAGATAATCCGATAACTGACTTGAAACAGCTACAAGGCAAAACTGTGGCTTTAGGACAGTTGGGTTCAGCAACAGGATATTATTTTCCTCTTTACAATCTTTATGGTACAACACTAGCTGAGATATTGTTTGCGCCCACACCCAAAGCAGCACTGGAATTGGTCGCTCAAGGAAAAGCGATCGCCTGTGCCGTCTCGGAGGCGGAATTAAGTCTCTATAGTTCGCAGTTGGCGCCAACCGAATTTCGCATACTATTTAAAGACCCTCACTATGTACCATTAGGTGTGGTCTTGATTGGGCCGAATGTAGAACGTAACCGTCAAGAGTTTATCCGCAAAGTCATGAGTGAATCGTCTTCAGATTTAGCTCAAGAAGTGGGGTATGTACCCAATGGACAAGTACCAGATTACAAATACATGATTTCTGTGGTCGATCGGGTAAGTTCAATTAGTTCTAAGCTGCAAAGTAAACCTGTTCGTTTATTTTAATTAAAGCAATAACAATACTTTTAGCCTTTGTTTTCTCATAAATCCTCTTCTAATGCTCAAATACCCTAGTTTCAACATTAAGTATACTCAGCAAGTATAAAAATATACTTATTAATTTATTAAAAAAAGACCCTTTAAAGGGTCTTGCCGTACTGATTAAAGAATTAATTTATTTACTCAATAATCCAAGTGCTAACTCTAGATACATTTTTGCTTTATGCAAAGCTAGCAGTTTTTCTTGAGTATACCTATCTGGGTAATTCATGATTCTCCCTTCCATCGTGATTTTGATAAGTGCAGCTTGCTCATCTGTAGGAGCATTCATCTCATCTATAGCGTTGCTCACTGCTTGCATGAAAACAAAGGTAGGAGGTTTTAACCCTTTACCTGCCTCAAACTGGGATAACGCCATTCGAGGGAATACCATCAAGGATGTAATCCATGAGGTCTTGTACCCTTTATTCCCAGTTGGTTTGATGCCGTAGCGTAAGCATAGTTCACTGAGTTCTTTGATGGTTTTGATTTCTAACTCGGAACGCGTAAACATAAAATAGAGTTACCTCTTGTAAAAGTGGTATCGGTGAGCTACAAGTTTTCCAGACAATATGCTCACCGATTTAAAACTCTATTCCCTCGCAAACATTAGTATCAAGCCTTATTTACATCTCTCAACAATGCCTAATCCTAAAGGGAACCCACAGAATTTTGAGCCAGCACAACCAAAAGGTGAGGAACCCATGACAGCTACTATTAGTTTTCGTGCTACTGAAAAAATGAAGGAAGAGGTGAAGGCACAAGAAGATCCACCAGAATTTTGTCGCCAAGCTATCCAAGAAAAACTAGATAAGGATAAAAAGAAATAATTCTAAAAAACTCTAAATATAAAAAGCTCTGAATAGCAAGTCTAAAAATAGAGTTTGCAGTTCAGAGCGTCAATGAGCCGACTCTCACAAATGTTTTAGGAGCGCTATAATTCAATTTTTAGTAAGTAATATTATTTTGTATTATCTTACTCAAAAAAATAATTTGAATCGTGCTAGCTGGTTTTTAATCGTCTCTGTCAGGATTTTGTCCAGTTCTGTAGTGTCTTGAAATTGTAAAATTTGCTGTGTCGGTAAGTCGAAGGGAAATTCACCTTCAAAATCTGGGCGTTGCATTTGCGCTAGTAGAATCTGTTCAGACCGCTTACTTTGGATAGCATAGCCAATCTCAATACAGACATTCGGACTGGGAATTAATTGGGGCGTTTCCTTACCATCAATACTAGCAATGGCGGTGGTGTCAGCTATAAATAACAAACTCTTACGGATTTTCCGCATGATTGTGCGGTTAATTCGGAAAGTAGCACCGCTAGGACGAGAGGATTCTATTAATGTTAGAGGAAGACGCGATCGCAAGTTTAAATTGTCTAAACTTTTTCGCAGTTCTTCTTTGAGAATATTCGTCGCTACGCCATACTCAGTTTGATAGGATAAAAAAATTGTTGGTTCTAACTGAGCTAACACCGCCTGCTTAGTGAAATAAATTTCATGACTAATTAAGTCAATGTTAGAGACGCAATAGCCACCGCTACCTTCAATATAAAATTCAATATTTTCTCCTTCCAAATAGCGCCCAAACCAAGTTGATTTTTTCACTTCGTCGCTGTCTTCCAAAAAGTCTGCTCGCAATGCTGATTTCAGCAGGCTTTTTTTGCTTAAGCGAATGTCTGGCTGACGTTTTTCCAGTTCTGGAATCGGCTCATAATCCTGTAGATACCACGCTCTGAGCGCAATTATTGACATAAGGCGCTATTTTAACTGTTTCTCACTATTCAACTTCGTATAATCTTACACCCAGAGGAGTCCCTATTTCAGACTTCTCTTTAAACACAACAACACCCAAGCCTCTACTCCCTGAACTATCTCCTCTCTTTGTCGATCGTAGTTAGGGATGTACTAACTTCCATTGCTTTTGTAAACAAGTAATGAAAATCAGTTACAGTGCCCCCTAATCTTCTAGATTTGAGGAAACAGCAGTTTTCGCGTTGGGTGTTGCTGTATTTTGACGAGACAGATGTAAGTTAAACAGCGTCTTATACCTCTTACTAACATTTCAAACGCAGCTGTTATATCTGCCACGGGAAGCTTGTTTCTTAGCTTCAACTATTAGATTATCACTTGTAGCTGGGAGGGATTTATTTTGCAACTAAACTTTACTTTTAAATGATTTTTAATCAAATTCAATATATTGCACGCTCTGGATCGCTGACAGCTATTTTTTAACTTATATGTTAAGAAAATTATCATCTATCTTGTGGATGAATTTAAAAATTGCTCGGTCAATTTTTAAGTTTTGAAACTAACAATTGAGCATTGGTCAATCACCAAAAGTAATTCTTCGCCTGCGTCCTCATTCCCCACTTCCTATTGCTAGTTAACGATTTTGGCTGGAGGCTTGATGGGAATCTCAATCCAGAACTCTGTACCTTTGCCAGGTTCTGAAATGCACTCCATTATTCCCCCATGTTTTTCGACAATAATCTGATAGCTGATTGCTAATCCCAATCCTGTACCTTTGCCCACAGGCTTGGTAGTGTAAAATGGGTCAAAAATTCGCTTTTTCACCTCTTCATTCATTCCGGGCCCGTTGTCAGTAATCCGAATTAACAGACGAGAGTTGTCTGCTGAGACTTTAGTGGAAATCTGGATAGTTGGAATTGGGCATGAGTTATTCTCCTTGTCACCCTGCTTTTGCCACTCCCGACGCCCTACTTCCAGAGCATCTATGGCATTGCTGAAAATATTCATAAATACTTGATTCATTTGACCGGCATAGCATTCCACTCGTGGGATGTTGCCATAATCTTTAATTATCTGAATGCGTGGAAAGTCAGCATTTCCTTTCAGCCGATGTTGCAAAATTAATAAGGTATTGTCAATGCCTTCATGCAGGTCAACGCGCTTGTTTTCAGACTCATCCAAGCGAGAAAAATTGCGTAACGACAACACTATTGAGCGAATGCGCTCGGTTCCTACTTGCATTGAGATCATGATTTTTGGCAGGTCTTCTACCAAAAATTCAAAATCGATCGCTTCGATCGCGGCTTGAATTTCACTATGGGGATGGGGATAGTATAACTGGTAGAGACGTAAAATTTCTAGCAGTTGTTCGGTGTAATCACTGGCGTGGCACAGATTACCGTAAATAAAGTTAACGGGGTTGTTGATTTCGTGGGCGACACCCGCCACCAACTGTCCTAGACTGGACATTTTTTCGGTCTGAATCAATCTTGTCTGTGTTTCTTGGAGTTCATATAGGGTCTGCTCTAACTGAGTGGCTTGATTTCTGGCTTCAGTTTCGGCTAGTGAAGTTTGTTGGTAGAGTTGTGCTTGTTGAATTGCGATCGCAGCCTGATCTGCCACCTGCTGCAATAAATCAATTTCTGTATCCTGCCAATTTCTGGGAGCCTCACACTCATGGGCAATTAATAAGCCCCATAGTTCCATACCCATATTAATTGGAACTATTAAGTTTGCTTGCACTTGCAGACTCTCTAAAAACTCTCGATGACAATCACTTAAAGAAGCCGTTGAAAGGTTGTTAATTGCCCGTATCCTACCCTGACAGTATAAACGGGTATAATCATCAGGAAAGCATTCTGGTGGTGCATTCACTCCTAAAACTGACTGCCAATTACCATTAATCTCTTCCACAATCACTGATTGAGTCTTCAGGTGGAAAATCAGCATTCGGTCTGAATTTAGCAGGGGACGGACTTCTTGAACTATGGATTGCAGAGTTGCCTGCAAGTCTAATGTGCGGCGAATATGCTCTGTGACTTGCTTGATGACTTTGGTAAACAGTAATGATTTTTCGAGTTCAGAGGTTTGCTCTTGCACTCGCCGTTCTAAGTTGGCATTTAGAGATTGTACCTGTTTATACATCTGCTGCTGCTGAATTGCCATTGAGAAATGATCGTATAAAGCTTGTGCCAAAAAGATGTCTTCCAACTTCCACTCAGCTGATTGCCCTTTTTTTTGCTCTCGCCAAACCTCAAAGGAAAGCTGGGGTAAAAGTTGTCGCCGATTATGTTCGCATCGTCCCGCCCACAAGATTTCCGTTTCCAATTCAGAGCGAAAAATACTTAAGACACCAATAAATTTTTCGCGGTAATGTAGCGGAATCACCATGAGTCCGCGAATTTCACTAGAACGGAATGCTAAAGCCAAAACTCGCAAACGTGGTTCTTTATAGAGGTCAGTAGTTGCCCAAATATTACCTTGTTGAAACTCAGCCATCCAGTTTTGCCAGATGGGATGCTGTTCGATAATAGTGTTATCTAACTCGTAGGGGAGTGTCGGTTGGTCGCCCCAAGTGTATAGTTCTCGGTTCTCTGCAATGTAAAGCCTGCCACCGACTCCACAGAAGGCAGTAATAACTTCTTCTAGTGCTCCTTGTAATTGGATTGTCGGCAGTTTATGCAATAATGTGGTGACTCGATTAATAGTAGCTTCTCGCTTTTGCTTGGCGTGGGCTTCAGTGAGTAGATTACTTTGAGCGATCGCGATCGCTACCTGGTCAGCAACTTGCTGCAATACTTTTAGTTCCCCCTTCAAAATCTTTTGCGGTTCACTGTGGTGAGCTACCAACAATCCCCACAATTTAGGCTTTGCCGATAGTTCTTGTGGGTCGCAATCTAAAATTGGTACTACCAACGAAGACTGCACGCCCATTGCTTTGAGGTATTGAATATGGCACTGATCTACTTGCCGATAGTAGATATTAGTTTCTAGACGTTTGCCAGTTTCTTTTGAGTGTAGAGGCGATAGCCCGATCTTCTCATTTGCCACATCGACAATCGAACGTTGCCCCACTAACAAAAACATCTCTCTAGCAGCTTCTGGAATATCATCAACTGGGAAGCGTTGACCCAATAAGGATGGCAGACGTTGTTTATGAATAGATTCTGCAATCACTTCACCACTACCATCAGCATCAAAGCGATAAATTTTCACCCGATCTGCACCCAAAAATAAGCGCACTTCGCTAACAGTTGTTGTTAATATCTCTTGAAGGTCGAGCGATCGCCTAATCTGTTTTGTCATCCGGTGCAGTAAACTTTCTCGATCGAAGTTTTGCTGTAACTCGTTTGGTTTATCCCTACGTGTCATTGTTTGTATACACCAAGACTGAAGTATAATTTTTTTTATATTTGTCCCCGATCGAAATTTTCAACTTACAATGCTTTGATTTTCATCCTATTTCAAGAAATTCTTGCTACTAATGCATCGCTAAGGGCATACATGTATTACAAATCTTTTTGAAAATAGATTAGAGGATGTTTGAAAAGTAACAGATATTTTGCTTGTTCCCTATAGCCCTTGTGAAGTGGATTTAGGGGAGATATAAAACCGTTGTATCATTAAATACTTTTCAGCTATCATCTCAAGTTTAAAGTTAAGAAATTTTTAATCATTGACATTTACTAATTTTATATTCTCAATCATTAAACTATTCCAGTAATTTTACTTAATTTAGAACTGGAATAATTTCTTTAAATTAAAAAAATATTTTTAATATTTTTACCCATTAATCAATTAGTTAAAATTTATTCAAAGCCATAACTAAATTATTAGTAATTTTTTTTAAATGTTTTTGGCTGGGGAATTTGACTATTCCCCGTTTAATTGCTTGACTTGATGTTGGATGTAACTATTTTGATTAAATTATTCGTAAATTACCGTTAAAGATAGTAAATTACGAATTTCTTCACGCACACTCATGAGAGTTTTACCGAGATGGTTTTGACCGCTTTTATTAGCACCACAGCCCCAAAAAGAATCAGTTGGGGAGTTTTCAACCAACATCTCATTACCTGTCTTCAGGAGAACTTCTCTGATATCAGCATGAGTGAGAAACTTTTTGAGTACAGCTTCTCGCATAATTTGAGTTTTAACCAAATCCCAGTCTCGACGGAGTTGGCGAGTGCTACATCTTCCCAAAGTCGCAGCTTCTTCTGGGGTGGCGGCAGCATGGATGAGAGGTATAATTGCGGCATCTGTGCTGCCTACATACTTTTGCGCTTGATAATAATGCTCAACCGTCGGCCAGTAAGCACCCTCAATGTGGATTCCGTGGAGAGAAAAGTTAGAAAAACAGCCATAAGGCTGCCAAACCTTATAAAAGTAAATGGTCATTTGAAAATTGCTCTTTTATATATATATCAATTTCAGGGTAACTGAAAGTTTAGGTTTCAAAACCCTTGATTTATATGAAGGGTTAGTAACATCACTCTGGGGGAGTAATTTTACACAACTTTTGGAACAGTAGGTTTACTACTTTACTCATCAGCTTTCCTTGTCTCCAAGTCCTCTCTCCCAATGCCCCATAATATAAGAAAGCGCTTCACACTTCTTAAATAATCAGCTTTATTAGAACAATGGCGAGAGACTTGCGGGGATTCATTAAAATTTTGGAAGAAAGAGGACAATTACGGCGAATTTCAGCTTTAGTTGACCCAGACTTGGAAATTGCTGAGATTTCCAACCGAATGCTACAAAAAGGTGGCCCAGGGTTGTTGTTTGAAAACGTCAAAGGCGCTTCCTTTCCGGTGGCGGTGAATTTGATGGGAACTGTGGAAAGGATTTGCTGGGCGATGAATATGCAGCATCCAGAGGAGTTGGAAACTCTGGGGAAAAAATTGAGTATGCTGCAACAGCCAAAACCACCAAAGAAGATTTCCCAGGCGATAGATTTTGGAAAAGTGCTGTTTGATGTGGTGAAGGCAAAACCAGGACGAGACTTTTTCCCCGCTTGTCAGCAAGTTGTGCTTCAAGGTAATGATTTAGATTTAAATAAGTTGCCTTTGATACGTCCTTATATTAATGATGCTGGCAAGATTATCACGTTGGGACTGGTAATTACCAAGGATTGTGAAACTGGTACTCCAAATGTAGGTGTGTATCGCTTACAACTACAATCTAAAAATACGATGACCGTTCACTGGTTATCGGTGCGGGGTGGGGCAAGGCATTTGCGAAAAGCGGCCGAACGTGGGAAAAAATTAGAAGTTGCGATCGCACTTGGTGTAGATCCTCTAATTATTATGGCAGCAGCTACACCTATACCTGTAGATTTATCAGAATGGCTGTTTGCAGGACTTTATGGCGGTTCCGGCGTGCAGTTGGCGAAGTGTAAAACTGTAGATTTGGAAGTTCCCGCAGATTCAGAATTTGTCTTGGAAGGAACGATTACACCAGGAGAAGTTTTACCAGATGGGCCTTTTGGCGACCACATGGGTTATTACGGCGGTGTTGAAGATTCGCCGTTAATCCGCTTCGAGTGTATGACGCACCGGAAAAATCCGATTTACTTAACAACATTTAGCGGTCGTCCACCTAAAGAAGAAGCGATGATGGCGATCGCGCTAAATCGCATTTATACGCCCATACTGCGGCAACAAGTATCAGAAATTGTCGATTTCTTCCTGCCAATGGAAGCTTTGAGTTACAAAGCGGCGATTATTTCCATAGATAAAGCATATCCGGGACAAGCGCGACGGGCGGCTTTAGCGTTTTGGAGTGCTTTACCACAATTTACCTACACCAAATTTGTAATTGTTGTGGATAAAGACATAAATATTCGCGATCCGCGTCAAGTTGTCTGGGCAATTAGTTCTAAAGTTGACCCAGTGCGGGATGTATTTATATTGCCGAATACACCTTTTGATACGTTGGATTTTGCCAGTGAGAAGATTGGCTTAGGTGGACGGATGGGAATTGATGCAACTACAAAGATGCCGCCGGAAACAAACCATGAATGGGGTTTGCCTTTGGAATCTGACCCAGATGTGGCGGCGATGGTAGAGAGACGATGGGCGGAGTATGGTTTAGCAGAGTTGCAGTTAGGAGAAGTAGACCCAAATTTGTTTGGCTATGATATGAAGTAACCTGTTATAGATCAATACAGTTCAAATAGAGCAACAAAACCCTAATGTAGAGACGCGATTTATCGCGTCTTTAAAGACCAATTATCTACACCAATAAGCATTAACTAAAACGTATTGTGTGATAAATAATGCAGTAATAGCACAGCAAAGCTATATCTTATGATAGATATTATTTAAATAAATGAAACCTGGTGTAATCAAATATCAAAATGAAAAAGCTGGAGAACACAGCCTGATATAAATATCTCTTTGATCGTCAGCAAAAGACCTTCTTCCATGAAGTATTCTTGTATTATCAATCATTAAAATATCGCCTTTTTGCCACGAAATTTCCGTAGTTATTTTTTCAGCAATTTCATTAAGTTCATATACTACCTCTTCAGGAATTTCTGAATCATCTTCAAAATTAATAATCTTTGGGTTTAACTGCTTTGTAGGCAATAGACTATTAATAAATACCTGATATTTTCCACATCTGCTAGGGATAATAGCTGGAGAAATGTATTCAAGCAGAATCGATTTATCCTCATTTACTGTCAAATGTGTATTATTTTTCCGACACATTTCTTCTAGCTGATTCAAATCATCTGTTTGATATTTTTTCTGCCAGTCATCTTGAGATATCCGAACGTTAAATTTTAACTTCTTTTTGTTGAATAACTCTTTAGTTGAACTACTAATTTCATGAAAAAATTCTCTACCATCACATACCGTAGTTTCACCATCTTCTAATGGTGGATTAGCACAGAAAAACCACAGCATAAGTGGAATATTTTGCTGATAATACATTTCGCCGTGCAACTTAATCTCAGATTTAAAATCATTAACACTTAAAAGAGTCTCATCCCCATTAATTACTCTTCTACTGAATGCACCACCGGCATAATTTATAAAATTGATACTCAAGAGATTGGTAAATTCTTTAAAAATATCAACATCAACATCAAATCCTCTAAAAAGTAAGATTCCATGAAACTTAAATAAGCTAATAATTTCTTCTTTGTCTAATTCTAAAATACTCACATTGTCGAGATTATTAATTTCTTGAACTATGCTACTTGATATAGAATGTATTTTTTTACTCATATAACTTAATGAATATTTGTCGAAATTTGAACTTATTCTTGGCGTTAACTACACTATCTATTGACATCTTAATACTTAATGATGTCGTTGTGTTGCATTTATCCGTGTAGGCGTAGCCCGCACTTCGACAAGCTCAGTGACCATCGTAGACATCGCAAGATTAAATTTTGTAAAATAAAAAGTGTTATTACAGTACTAAAATCTCTTTGATAGAACTACGTTACAAAGTTAACCATAAATTGTTTATGTAGATTAGGAGATATCAATAAGACTCTAGCCTTGGGTACTGATGCCAAAAACTTGAAGAAATGATGACAAAAAAAGTGAAAAATCCAGCATCAAAGTTAGCGATCGGATTGGCATTCAGTTGTATTAGTGTGATACTCAATACTAGTATAACTAGTGAAATAAGTTTAGCGAAATCAAGTAATTCTCAAAAGTGCGATATTTTTGCCTACGTCACCGATACAGATTCGCAAGGGTTAAATGTACGGAGTGGTGCAAGTACAAATAACGTAATTATAGGACAAATACCCATTAGCGAAACAGTTCATGTTATTGGTGCTGCTGGAAATTGGGTGCAGATTACTAATGCTAGCAATGGTTTTCAAGGAACTGGATGGGTATTTGTGCCAAAGTTAGGCTTAACAACGCGAGGCTACGGTACTAACGGCGTAGATTTCTATGCTAGTAGCAGTCAAAAAAGCCAAAAACTAAAAAGAATTCCTGCTAATACGGCTGTCAAATTGTTAGGCTGTCAGAGAGATTGGGCGCAGGTGGAATATCAAGGTGTTAAGGGTTGGTTGACAAGGGAAGAACAATGTGGTGCAGCCCTTACTAGTTGTTCTTAGAACCTCACCCTCAAGACGCAAGCGAGGATGGGGCTATGAGAATTACTTTTAAAATTTTGGTTTTGAGATATTTGTTATGGCTTATCCATTTCCAGGAAAGATGACTCTGATTCATCAGTCTCATCAAAAGATTCGCAGAAATATAAATGGACTGGATTATACTACTGCGATCGCAACACAGTTAATGAAGTCAGTAGTGGGGTAGTAAGGCTAAAATTTAGAAATTTGTCAAACTTATGTAAAATTATACGATCGCACACACCCCTAAAACCCACATAATTAGCCCCTTCCTCGCTTGCGGGGAGGGGGTTGGGGGTGGGGTTCTATCTCTGCAACCAACCAGCAATATCCTGCAACACCCCCTCCATCCTCTCCAGAACATCCTCATTTCTAAATCGCACAACCTGCAATCCCAAACTCTCCAAAAATTCTTGACGTATCGCATCTTCCTGTTGGGTGTAGTCGTGAATTTCACCATCCACTTCCACCACTAACCGCGCTTCATTACAGTAAAAATCGACGATAAAACGGTCAATTGTTTGCTGACGGCGAAACTTGAAACCCAAAAGTTGCTTGTGTCTCAACTTCTCCCAAAGTAGCTTTTCTGCTGGAGTTGGTTCACACCGCATCTGTCGCGCCAATGGCTTAAGTTTTTTCCAAAGTTCGGGTTTGCCAAGGGTATCCCGGAACCCCACCCCCTAACCCCCTCCCCGCAAGCGAGGAGGGGGGACTGGAGTTGGTGAGAAAGTTTGGGTTGGGGTTTTGATTTTGGGTCATTTGGGCGATTGGTGGTTAGCTAATATTTCATGTATTATTCCCAGCGATCGCACTCTCCCAACTCTTCAAAACTCTGGCATAATCAGACATGGCTGCACCTAAAGAGCTGATTTAAAGCTTTACGCTGAGTGGATATTTTAATAGAATAATCTCATCAAAAGATTCGCAGAAACATAAATGGACTGGATTACACTACTGCGATCGCTACAGTCTGATTTTATTAAAAGGTTAGCATCTGGTTCTCTGCTTCATTGTGAAACAGAAGGTCAATATAGTGAATTAACTATAATTTCTGGAGAGAGGTTAAAAGCACTACGGGAATTTTGCTGGCAAATGGCTGAAAAATATAAGCGTGTTTTACCAGTGCGTGATGTTTTTCTTAGCTATCTCAAAGGTAAGTTGGGTGAAGAAGTTGTCAAAGAACGTTTAGCTGATTTTATTACCGAAGTCGATTATGAAAAGCGATTTGGCGGCGATGGTAATATAGATTTTACCTTGACTTCTGACCCATCTATTGGTATCGAGGTTAAATCTCGTCATGGTCGCATTGACAGAGTTAGATGGTCAATTAGTTCTGAAGAAGTTGAAAAAAATGCAGTTGTAGTTTGCATTTTAATTCAAGAAGATGTCAGTGAAGCACAATCTGAGTATCACCTTTTTTTGGCTGGCTTTCTCCCAACCCAGATGATTAAGTTGAAGACTGGGAAAATTTCTTTTGGAATAGAACAATTACTATATGGTGGTGGTTTATGGTGTTATCTAGAACAGTTACAATCTTCTATAAATAATTCTTCTCGGCAACAACCACCTATTTATAAATATCTTCCAAAACAGGAAATTATATCTAAGCCAACTAATCATCAAATACTCAAATCCCCTTTTCAGCCTGAATATCATAATGAAGATTTAAAGAGATTTTATGTAAATCTGGGTGATGAATGCTTTCAAAAAGGAGAATATACAAATGCAATTATTAACTATAATCAAGCCTTACAAGTTAATCAAGGCGATGTTGATATTTTATATTATAAACGAGGTTTAGCTCACTATCAGATAGGAGATTACGAAGCTGCGATCGCAGATTATTCCCAGGCAATCCAGATGAATATTCATGATGCTAAATTTTACAATAAACGAGGTTTAGCTCTCTATCAACTGGGGCGATTAGAAGAAGCGATTAATGATTATACTCAAGCTATTAGAATTAATCCTAATGTTGCCGTAACCTATAAAAATCGGGCTGAAGCTCGTTCTCATGTTGGAGATAATCAAGGAGCAATTGAAGATTATACCCAAGCTATTAAAATTAATCCTCATTATGCTGATGCTTATAAAAACCGTGGAATTACTCGTTATTTATTAGGCTCTCAGCCAGGATTTCCTCAAGCAATCAAGATTAATCCTCAAGATGCTATAGCTTATAAAAAACGTGGTAATGCTCGTTCAGATTTAGGAGATTTTGAGGGCGCAATTGAAGATTATACTCAAGCAATCCAAATTAATCCTAGTTATGCTGATGCTTATTACAACCGTGGGAATGCTCGTTCAGATTTAGGAGATTTTGAGGGCGCAATTGAAGATTATACTCAGGCAATCCAGATTAATCCTAGTTATGCTGATGCTTATTATAACCGTGGCAATATTCGTTTAGAAATTGCAGATAAACAGGGAGCAATTGAAGATTTTCAAAAAGCGGCAGATATCTATCGTAAAGAAGGGAAGCTAGAAGCACTCAAAGATACACGAGAAATGATATTAGATTTAGAAATAGAAGAATCATTAGATATTTTAAACTTCTAGATAAATACTATTATAGGAAACGGGAAACAGAGAATAGGAAAGAAGCCTCTTGAAGTTGTGCTGAGTTTTTTCACGCAATCAAATACTAGCCTTATATTCAATTAACTTGTAAAAAGCTGAAGTTGTGTAATTACTTAGCTGAAAAATCAAGGGACTAATTAGCAGTCAGTAGTTTTACTATTGCCGATGAATTCACAGTATCCGACATATTCATGCCACACATCCACCTTTTCTGCTTGTTTGGGTGCAGTATTCATACCTGGAGAATACACGAATGCGATCGCCTCATTTCAGAAAACTGTATGATTAACGAATATCTGCTTAAAAAGCATATTACCCAGTTTTTATTCTGCAAGGAGTCCACTGCTATGAATGCAAACATCTGAAAATGAAAATTATCTCTGTCAACGTCGGACTTCCACGTGAAGTTACCTGGAAAGGGAAAACAGTTAGCACTGGAATTTTCAAAGAGCCAGTTAGCGATCGCGTTACTGTGCGATCGCTTAATTTGGACGGGGATGGACAGGCTGATTTAACCGTTCATGGAGGAGCAGATAAAGCAGTTTATCTATACCCATTCGAGCATTACGAGTATTGGCGGGGTGAATTGCCTGATACAGAACTGCCGTTAGGTATCTTTGGTGAAAATTTTACGACTACTGGATTGAGAGAAGAAGAAGTGAACATTGGCGATCGCTTTCAGATTGGCAATGTCAGGTTAATGGTGACACAACCTCGCTTACCCTGCTACAAACTGGGGATTCGCTTTAGACGACCTGATATAGTTAAGCAATTTCTCGCAAGTCGTCGAACCGGATTTTACTTCCGTGTTTTGCAAGAGGGCGAAGTTGGAGCCGGAGACAATTTAGAGTTAGTGAGCCGGGATAATAATAACATCACGGTTGCCGATATCACTCAACTTTATGTGCGCGAGCAGGATAATCCAGAGTTACTTCACCGTGCTACTCAACTTGAAGCCTTACCCGAAAGTTGGCGCGACTATTTCCAGAGAAAATTAGGTAATTGACACTCTCACCGCCACAGCGTAGCTTTGGCGGGGTGGAGTTATTCAGGTTTAATAAGTAATCTAGCGGACATGATATTAGATATCTTTTATCGAGAAGCTAGCTCCCGCGAAAATCCAACGATTCTTTTGTTGCAGAGAAAATAGGCGTTGGCTTTGATTCGTTGTGTCATGTCTTTACTTGCGGCTGCGATAAGATAAGCATTACTTCATTACAGTTCAAAAACACGCAAAATTCCGTGAAAATAAAGTAATAATATACACTTTTATTTAAAATAATTCATGTAACATCTCGTAAAAATATGCTTATTTTTGTCTCACATGTTACAAAGCTAAACTTGCATGGGCATATTAAGAATGCTTATATTGCAAGAGAAAACAATGACAGCTACTTTATCTGGTTATCAACTTCTCGAAACCCTTCACTCCGGTAGTAAAACCGTCATTTATCGTGGACGGCGAGAAACCGATAATGTCTCTGTGGCGATCAAAACTCTTCTGTGCGAACATCCACCACTAGAAGATGTTGCTCGACTGCGCCACGAATATCAAATCATTGAGTCACTGCGAATTCCTGGCATTGTTAAAGCCTACGAGTTAAAAAATTATCAGCATGGTTTGGCTTTGGTTTTGGAAGATATTCCAGGTTGCTTGCTTAAAGAAGTGATTGCGACTCAAAAAACTACCTTGATTACTTTTCTTAAGGTGGCGATTAATTTAGCACAGACTTTAGGAGAGCTACACGCCCAAAAAATTATACATAAAGATATTAAGCCGCACAATATTTTAATTAATCCCGAATCAGGGGAAATCAAACTGATTGACTTCAGCATCTCCTCGCGCCTCGATCGAGAAAATCCTACCTTGAGCAATCCTAATTTGCTTGAAGGTACACTTGCCTATATGTCGCCTGAGCAAACAGGCAGAATGAACCGGGTGTGCGACTATCGCACCGACTTCTACTCGTTAGGTGTCACCTTGTATGAAATGCTAACTGGTACGCTGCCGTTTTATGCTAGTGACCCGATGGAGTTGATCCACTGTCACATCGCCAAAATGCCAGTCGCACCCTGTAGCGAAACCGTGTGTCGTGTTTTGGAAGATGTGCCAGAGGCAATTAGTGCAATTATTTTGAAGCTGTTAGCGAAAACAGCAGAAGAGCGGTATCAAAGCGCTTGGGGACTAAAAGCGGATTTAGAGGAATGCTTGTTTCAACTTCAAGTGATTGGCAAAATTGAAAACTTTGTACCAGGGAGACAGGATAAATCTGGGCATTTTTTGATTGGACAACACCTCTACGGACGCGAAGCAGAAGTAGCAACATTAATGACTGCATTTGAGCGTGTAGCAAATGGTAACAGCGAACTTATGCTCGTCTCTGGTTATTCGGGCATTGGTAAGACGAGTGTCGTCAATGAAGTTCATAAACCAATTGTCGGGGCAAGGGGTTATTTCATTGCAGGCAAGTTCGATCAATTCAAACGCAATATTCCATACACGTCATTGATTCAGGCGTTCCAATCTTTGAGTCAGCAATTACTCACCGAAAGCGTTGCCCAAATCCAAGGGTGGAAAGATAAACTGTTAACTGCGTTGGGAGAAAACGGGCAAGTCATTATTGATGTGATTCCCGAAGTCGAACTCATTATTGGTACTCAGCCACCTGTAACACAATTGGGAGCAACAGAATCTCAAAACCGTTTCAATCGCGTTTTTGGGCAATTCATTGGGGTATTCACGAACCAAGACCATCCCTTAATTGTCTTTCTGGATGATTTGCAGTGGGCAGATTCGGCATCATTAAACTTAATTGAGCTATTGATGACGGATAGGGAGCGCAAATATTTATTGCTAATCGGGGCATACCGTGATAATGAAGTGTCGCCCACCCATCCATTGATGATGAGTTTGTCCAAAATTCAATCTTCTGGTGCGCTGGTGAATAACATCGTCTTGTCATCATTGCAGTTAACGGATGTAGAAGCGTTAATTGGCGATACATTGAATCACATAGAACACAGTCAGCCACTAGCAGAATTACTATTCCACAAAACCGGGGGAAACCCTTTCTTCTTAACACAACTGCTGAAAACCCTACACCAAGAAGACTTACTAACATACGACTTCCATTCAGGAGTATGGCAATGGAATATCCAACATATTCAAGCAATCGGCATTACTGACCTGAATGTTGTTGAACTGACAGCGAGAAATATTCGCAAATTGTCATTAGAAACCCAACAAGTTCTGAAACTGGCTGCTTGTATTGGTAATACTTTTAACTTAGATGTATTGGCGATCGTTAACGAAGTATCTTCTCTTACAACTGCGGCGCAATTGTGGTCAGCCCTGCAAGCTGGGTTAATTTTACCGTTAAATCAGGATTACAAAATTCCCTTAGTGTTTAGTCAGGAAGAATCTGACGAAATTACTTTAACTGATGTCAAGGTTGATTACAAGTTTTTACATGACCGCGTACAACAAGCGGCGTATTCTTTAATTCCCGACGATCGCAAGAAAGCAACGCATCTGAAAATTGGTCAATTACTGCTACAAAATACAACACTAGAAGAACGCAAAGAAAATATATTTGCTTTAGTTAATCAACTCAATTATGGTACTGATTTACTGATATCTGAAACAGAAAAATATCAACTTGCAGAACTAAACCTCATCGCAGGTCAAAGAGCAAAAGCAGCCACAGCCCATGATTCCGCCATCAAATATTTGCAAGTTGGTTTGGGACTGTTAACAGAAGAAAGCTGGAAGTGTGAATATGCACTGACATTAGCACTGCACTCAGAAGCGGCAGAGGCAGCTTTTTTGAGCGGTGATTTTGAAGAAATGCAGAGATTGTTTGAGATCGTCCAAAACTGTGCTGTGACGCTACTGGACAAAATTAAAGTGTATGAAGTCCAGATGCAAGCTTATATGGCGCAGAACAGACTACTAGAAGCGGTTAACACAGCACTGCAAGTTTTAAAGCTGTTAGGGGTGGAGTTTCCTCAAGAACCGAACGCGTCAGATATTGGGCAAGGATTGGCGGACACTGCGGCAATTTTGAGTGGAACGCGAATTGAGGATTTAATTGAACTACCTCAAATGAGCGATCGCTATAAATTAGCAGCCATTAGACTTTTGTCAAGTATCTTTGCTCCCGCATATATTGTTGCTCCTGCACTGTTGCCCTTGACGGTGTGCAAACAAGTACAATTATCCGTCGAATATGGTAATGCTGCCGTTTCTCCTTTTGCTTATGCCAATTATGGTTTTCTTCTTTGTGCCATTGTGGGAGATATTGATTCAGGTTATAAATTTGGTCAGTTGGCTTTAAATCGGCGTTGCATAATAGAGGGATGAATTGAGGTCATCTACTGTGCAATGTCCA
>NZ_JAVRCB010000046.1:0-73189 GCF_034530955.1 Nostoc sp. DedQUE05
TTTTTTCTTTTAATCCTTTTATTCAGAATACTCGGAAAGTGACAGAAGAGGGATAACGCTTCCGTCAACCCTGTCACCCCAAACTTACTAGCGCAATAGGGTACTAAGTAAGCAGTTGGTACCTTACCGCCAATGGAACTTAAATTAACTATAGTTCCACTACCCCGCTCGAGGAAATGAGGTAGAAGGGCATTAATTGTGTGGATATATCCCCATAAATTAGTGTCTATAATTTGATGCCAATCACTGAGAGAAAACTGCTCTACGGGCCCTGATGCGAAGATGCCTGCATTGTTTATCAACACATCGATATAACCATAATGCTCCAATGCCTTTTGTACCAAGGTGTGTACTTGAGATGCGTCAGTGACATCACAAGTAACAGTCAATGGTGCTGCACGACCAAGGCTTTGTAACTCCTGCGCTACAGCTTCCAAACGGTCAGCATGACGAGCTGTAATTACAAGGTCATATCCTTGCCGAGAAAATAAAAGAGCTGTTGCTTTACCAATACCTTCAGAAGCACCTGTAATCAATACCGTAGGAGCCATACTATTATATATAAGTAGTAAATTTAAAAATATTATTTGCTCTTTCTTTATTATTATTTTGAGCAATAACATTCCAGAAACCTTCTAACTTTCGTTAGATTTTTTATGATATCCAAAATAGTTATTTAGCGAGATTATAAGTTTTCATTCGCAGTTGTTTGGTAAAAATACCTCTACTCTAAAGGGTAATAAAAACTCTTATTGAACTTTTGCTAGATAAGTATTTCCTAAACATCTTCAAAATCTCATTCTTTAGAGTTGTTTCTACTTTAGGACTAGAGACAGATAGCGTCACATGGGTAATTTAAGTAATATGAACAATGTAATTAGCTTCTTAAGGAAACTTCACAATGGCAACTTATCCTAGCGATCAAACTGAAACTGCATACAATGGCAAAGACCGCAATGCTGGTGAACTTGGGCTAACTCCTCAGTCTGAACTTTGGAACGGTCGCTTGGCTATGATCGGTTTTCTAGCTTACCTACTTTGGGATCTCAATGGTTATAGCGTAGTCCGGGACGTACTTCACCTGATTTCTTAAACTCCCGTTAATTATTGAGCGTTTTTGTTGCAGGCTTAGATTCTGTCCAAAGTATCAAATACAAGGCACTGGTTATAATAAATACTAATTTTACCAGTGTCTTCACTCATATCACGCAACCTTTTAACCGAAAACGGTTTTTAAAATAGCATCTAGTTATGTAATAATAGTTCAAGTATCTTAATATTTCTATATATTTTTGTTCGTCGGCATTGTCCAGTGTAAAACATTTACCACTAACACAGTTTTCCGGCTAGTAGTTAGTAGTTTATGTAATTACTATATTTTATTTTTTGAATTTTCATCTGAATGTTAGGCGGAGTAAAAGTGTGATCGAGTTAGAACAACCACCCAGTCATCAAACAAAATTGACTTCAGTAGTGAAAAGTAAATCTCACTTTAAAGGACTTTTCATTGCTATTGTCATTGTTAGCGCATGGGTCATTAGCCTGAGTTTATTGCTTTCCCTTGATATCTCCAAGTTAAAATTTTGGATGCTATTGCCCGTTATACTATGGCAAACATTTTTATATACGGGATTATTTATTACATCTCATGATGCCATGCATGGGGTAGTGTTTTCCCAAAACAATAAGATTAATCATTTTATTGGGACATTAACTCTATCTCTTTATGGTCTTTTACCATATAAAAAATTATTAAAAAAGCATTGGTTACACCACCAAAATCCAGCAACTCAAATCGACCCAGATTTTCATAATGGTATACACAAAAACTTCTTTGCTTGGTATTTCCATTTTATGAAAGGTTACTGGAGTTGGGGACAAGTTATTGCTTTAACTCTTATATATCAGTTTGCTAATCGCATCCTTCATATACCCCATGCTAATCTAATAACTTTTTGGGTACTTCCTTCGCTTTTAAGTTCATTCCAATTATTTTATTTTGGTACTTTCCTTCCACATAGCGAACCAATTGCAGGGTATATTCAGCCTCATTGTGCCCAAACGATTAGCCGTCCAATTTGGTGGTCATTTCTCACGTGCTATCATTTCGGCTATCACGAAGAACATCACGAGTATCCTCATGTTTCTTGGTGGCAGTTACCAGAAATTTACAAAGCAAAATAGTTCTTGTTTATCTAATAAATAAGTGGGCGTGAATAATTAAAGGTTTGTAGTTAGCATCTCCAGCCATTAAAATAAGTCTGGGGCTGCTTACTAGAGCAAATTCATTCTGCTTATGCCAATTAATAATTCTCGTCTTGTCACTTATAGCCCTGCTTATACAATCGTTCCCACTTACGAGTGCTTTAATCAGTGTAGTTACTGCAACTTTCGCAGCGAACCGGGTAAAAGTCCCTGGATGAGTATTTCAGATGCAGACAGTATTTTAAAACCACTTCAAAGCGAAAAAGTCTGTGAAATTCTTATACTCAGTGGTGAAGTGCATCCTCATTCGCCAAAGCGTCAGGCGTGGTTTACACGGATTTATGATTTGTGTAAATTAGCGCTTTCAATGGGGTTTTTACCTCATACAAACGCGGGGCCACTGAGTTTTGAAGAAATGCAAAAGCTCAAGCGTGTGAATGTTTCGATGGGGCTGATGTTGGAACAGTTAACACCAACATTGTTAAATAGTGTACATCGGCACGCACCGAGTAAATTACCAGAAGTCCGTTTACAGCAATTGCAATGGGCGGGAGAGTTGCAGATCCCTTTTACAACTGGGTTACTGTTAGGAATTGGGGAAACAGTTGATGATTGGTGGGAAACATTAACAGCTATATCTGAACTGCATCAACGTTATCACCACATTCAAGAAGTTATTTTACAACCTCATAGTCCAGGACATCAGCAAACCTTTGATGCACCACCTTTTGACCCTCATCAGTTACCAAAAGTAATTGCTAAAGCACGTCAGATTTTACCGCCAGATATTACTATTCAAATTCCGCCGAATTTAGTTAAAGATGACCGATGGTTACTCGCTTGTATCGAAGCTGGTGCGCGAGATTTGGGCGGAATCGGGCCAAAAGATGAGGTGAATCCCGATTATCCTCATGTTCAGGAACAGGCATTAAGAGAAATTTTACAGCCTGCGGGGTGGGAATTGGTAGCTCGTTTGCCAGTTTATCCGCAATTTGATAGTTGGTTGTCGGGAGAATTACAAACAGCGGTGAAACAGTGGCGCAAGACTCTAACCACTGTTTCTCTTTTGTAAGAATAGGGAAGTAGAGATTTTACTATCTAGAACACCAATTCAGTAATCCTGAAAGAACCTCTCCCCCAACCCCTCTCCGAAGCGGAGAGGGGAGTTTAGCTGCCCCAACGCTCGTAGGGAAGGGGGCTGGAGGGTTAGGTTTTTGATAATTGAATCGATGCTCTATTAGTTAACGAGTATTTGAACTGGATGAATCCACCTTTTTACTCCGTTGACGAGTATTTGAACTGGATGAATCCACCTTTTTACTCCGTTGACGAGTGTTTGAACTGGATGAATCCACCTTTTTACTCCGTTGACGAGTGTTTGAACTGGATGAATCCACCTTAATTCTCTATAATCTCGATTATTATGAGCATCATTGCTATATTTTTTACCTATGCTTAATAATGATGACTTACTCGCAAACCTCTACAACGCCTTTAACCCCTTTGAACCCTTACCCGCAGGCGATCCAAAATATGTAGATTGTCAGGATGTGCGGGGAGATGCGGATATTTTGCAAGAGTTGGGAAATCGGATGCAATTGGCAAATACAAATACTTGCCAATTGTATTCTGGTCATCGAGGTGCGGGGAAGTCTACAGAATTACTCAGATTAAAGAAGTATTTAGAAAATCGGAAATTTTATGTTGTCTATTTTGCGGCTGATGAAGAGGATATCGATTCTGAAGATGCCCAATATACAGATATTCTCCTCGCCTGTACCCGCCGTTTGCTCAAAGATTTAAAAGAAATTGCTAGTCCCGCTCCTATACTCAACTGGTTAAAAAGTCGTTGGGAAGATTTAAAAGATTTGGCGCAGACTCCCATAGAGTTTGAGAGTCTGGGAGTAGAAGCCAAACTTGCTCAGTTTGCCAAGTTGACCGCAAATTTAAGAGCTGTACCTGAATTACGCCATAAAATCCGCCAAAAAATTGATCCTTACACCGTCACTTTAATTCAGGTGTTGAATGAGTTTCTAGCGGATGCAAAAAAGAACTTACCTACAGGTAAAACTCAACTGGCGGTAATTGTCGATAATTTAGACCGGATGGTGTTAGTCAAAGAAGGAGAGCGCACCAACTATGAGGAAGTCTTTTTAGACCGCAGCGAACAACTCCAAGCTTTAGATTGCCATTTGATTTACACTGTCCCGATTTCAATGGTCTATTCTACCAGAGCAACAGACCTTAGAGATATCTACGGCGACCCCCAAATTTTGCCGATGATTATGGTAAACACTCTCAAGGGGGAAGTTTACCAGCCAGGACTCAAGAAAGTTAAAGAAGTAATTAACAAGCGAGTCCGGCAAATTGCACCCGAACTATCACTAGAGAAGGAAATTTTTGATAGTCCCCAAACCTTAGAAAAACTCTGTTTGATGAGTGGAGGTCATGTAAGGAATTTGCTATTGTTAACTCAAGATGCCATTGGACGCACTGAAGAGTTACCTGTTTCAGAAAAAGCGGTGCGACGAGCAATTACTCAAGCTAGAGATACTTTTCGCCGTGCTGTGGAAAATCATCAATGGTGTCTGTTAGCAGAAGTCTCTTCTTCTAAACGTATTATTAATGATGATTTGTATCGGAGCTTGATGTATAACCGCAGTCTTTTAGAATACCGATATTTGGATGATGAGGGAGAGATGCAGCGTTGGTATGATATCCATCCATTGATTCAAGGAATTCCAGAATTTAAAGAAGCCGTAGTGAAACTTTCATGAACCCAAATTTAAGTGATTGGGATGATGATTTACCCCCAGAACCAGAAGAAGCTTATCAAGACTTACTTCGCGCACTGAAGCGAAAATCAGGATTTGGTTTGTTTTTTGTGCAATGTACACCTGTGGAAGCAGACAAGTTCATTGTCAAACTTCCCCAGGAGATTCCGCAGAAGAACATTGCAGTTTTGCGCTTGGTTGAGTCCATTGATAATTTATATCAGCCAGTCGCAGAGTTTCTCAAAGACAAGCAAGTTGATATTTTATTGATTAAAGGTTTGGAATATTCTTTATACAAATATGAAAAAAGAAGTTTTGGTGAAATAACAGAAGGACAATTTAGTAATTTAACCAGTGTTCCACATATTTTAAATCACTTAAACCAACAGCGAGAACGCTTTAGAGATGATTTTCCAATTAGCTTAGTTTTTCTTGTACGTTCATTTTCGATAAACTATTTTATTCATCGCGCCCCAGATTTTTTTGATTGGCGTTCTGGAGTATTTGAATTACCGACTACACCAGAAGTCGTAGAACAAGAATCAAATCGCCTGTTGTTGGAAGGAAACTATAATAAATATTTGAAACTCACCCATCAACAAAAAATTGAGAAAATTATAGAAATTCAAGACTTGCTGAGAGAAAAGCATCAGACAGAGAATCGTAAGACCAGTTTATTACTTGAACTAAGAAACTTATTAATTAGCACTAAGGAATATGAAGAAGCGATCGCATCCTTCAACCAAGCACTGAAAATTAAAGCTGATGATCACGAAGCTTGGAACGATCGGGGCTATGCGCTATTTAATTTAGGACGCTTTGAAGAAGCGATCGCATCCTTTGACCAAGCACTGAAAATTAAAGCTGATGATCATGAAGCTTGGAACAATCGGGGCATTGCACTAGGCTATCTAAAACGCTACGAGGAAGAAGTAGCATCTTACGACAAAGCGATAGAAATTAAACCAGATTATCAGGAAGCTTGGTATCACCGAGGTATCGCGCTTAAAGACTTAAGTAAATGGAAGGAAGCTCTCGCTAACTGGGAGAAAGCGATAGAAATAGAACCAAATGACCACTCAAGCTTGAACTGGCAAGGAAATGCTTTAGATATACTAGGTCAATCTGAAGAAGCAATAATCTGTTATGACCAAGCCCTTGCCCTCAATCCCAAACATCCTCATGCTTGGTATAATCGAGGCATTGCACTAGGCAATTTGAGACGCTATGAAGAAGCGAGCGCTTCTTGCGACCAAGCACTGAAATTTAAAGCAGATGACTACGAAGCTTGGTACTGTAAAGGTAATGCGCTATTTAATTTAGGACGCTTTGAAGAAGCGATCGCATCCTACGACCAAGCACTGAAATTTAAACCTGATTTACACCAAGCTTGGAAAAATCGGGGCAATGCGCTATTTAATTTAAGACGCTTTGAAGAAGCGATCGCATCCTACGACCAAGCACTAAAATTTAAATCTGATTATCACTATGCTTGGTATTATAAGGGGTCTTCATTAATTAAATTAGGTCGCTGGAGAGAAGGAAATAAAAGTATTAGTAAGGCTTTTGAAATTAATTCAGATTTTATGAACGCTCTGCTTGACATACAGAAAAAACACATTATCAGTTGGTTTCAGCAAAAATTGGGATTACAAAAGTTAGTTTGGATTTGGATAAGTATCTTGAGGCTGATTGGATTTAGGCGTTGATTGAGCGATCTTGTTATTAAAGTTTATGGTTTAAATGATTTTAACTCATCTTAATGTAGCGATTGCCTTCACCCTTCAACTTAAAATACTAAGTGAAATTAAAAGCGATACCGAGACATTACTAAATATAAAGTTAACCCATCTTTAAGAATATAGGACTTACGCATTGACAGAAAATCCTAAATGATAGATATGCCTTTCAAGGCTTTTAGCTAGATTTTTCAATTATCTTTTTGCGATCGCAATTAACAAAGGATGCTTTGTAAAAGCCTGAAACAACCTATTTACGTTAATACACAAGATGATTCATTTGTACAGTGCGTAACTCCTAGAATATAAATCAAATGTCAGAAAATGCCTAAGAGCAAAAAAATCTATCTCTCCAAGAAATTGCTAGCCTTTCTTTGGCAGAACGTCACAAAATACTAGAACCTTTTATCGCCGCCACAGCCGAAGATTTTTTGAACGACCCTGAATTAACAGAATTCTCGGTTTTGGATGGTGAAGATTGGGAAACTGAGAATAACAACATAATTCATGTGGAAGAACCCGAAAGCATCCGCAGCCATGACGCTTTTTTGAACGGCTACGCACCAGAAGACGAATGGCTTTATGACGACTGAAATTAAAAGCGGTCAAATAAATACTCACCGTGAACTAATTACTAACGCATCCCTCAAAAGAGATAGATAGGAGTCAAAACCCTGTTGTAAAATAGACATATAAGGATTCGGGGGGCCATTTAACTGGTCATAAACGCCTATAGAAACTATTTTTGGAAATCTCCAAGGTCTGAAGTCCAGCCAGCTGAAGCAACTACAGCGGCTGTATCACCAGCGCATACCAGGCGATCGCATCACCACGCCTGAGTTTTCCCAGCGTCTGGCAGCAATTAGCACAGAAGTCAATCAGCCTGTGTGCGCCTACATCAACCGTCGCGGACAAGTGATTCGCGTCGGGGTAGGCACACCACGCCAAACGCAAATACCACCGATGGAATTGCCCCGTTACGGTGCAGAACGACTCAGTGGTATTCGTTGTATTGCCACCCATCTAAAGCCAGAACCGCCCAACGAAGCGGCACTCACGGCTATGGCACTGCAACGCTTAGATGCCCTAGTTGTCCTAAATATTACCGGAACCGGCTTTACACGGCGGGGAGGCGGTTCGACTGGATATGTCAAAGAAGCTTATCTAGCTCATCTGACACCCCAAGAGTCTCGCACCCTGATTACTAGTCCTGCGGCTCCCAAGATAGGCGAAAGCCAAATCCAATCCCCAAGTTGGAATATATCGCCACCTTTGGACTTGGACGATCTGGCAGACCAGGATTTAGTAGACTTGGTAGAAAATCTGGAAGCGGAATTCCAGCGTGAATTTATCGCCCAGGAAGTAGATGCTGACCACGATCGCGTGCTGATTGTGGGGCTGATGACTAGTGAAATGACTCCCCTACAATTCCAAGACACCCTATTAGAATTGGCACGTTTAGTTGATACTGCTGGGGGAGATGTATTACAAACAATACAACAAAAGCGATCGCGCGTTCATCCCCAAACCGTAGTTGGCGAAGGTAAGGTGCAAGAAATTGCCCTAACCGCCCAAACACTAGGAGTCAACCTTGTTGTCTTTGACCGCGACCTCTCACCCTCCCAAGTCCGCAACTTAGAAATGCAAATTGGTATCCGGGTGGTTGACCGCACCGAAGTAATTTTGGATATTTTTGCCCAACGCGCTCAGTCCCGTGCCGGTAAGTTGCAAGTAGAACTAGCACAGTTAGAATACATGCAACCGCGACTAGCTGGTAGAGGTCGCACCATGTCCCGATTGGGTGGTGGTATTGGGACTCGTGGCCCTGGTGAAACCAAACTGGAAACTGAGCGCCGTGCAATTGGGCAGCGCATTTCTCGACTGCAAAAAGAAGTAACTCAGTTGCAAGCTCATCGTTCGCGGTTACGGCAACGAAGACAGCATCGAGAAGTTCCTTCAGTTGCTTTAGTTGGATATACCAACGCTGGTAAGTCCACTTTGCTGAATGCTCTCACTAATGCAGAAGTTTATACAGCCGACCAGTTATTTGCCACTCTCGATCCGACTACCCGCCGTTTGGCGATTCCTTATGGCGAAACTAATGAACATCAGGAAATTCTGATTACAGATACAGTAGGGTTTATACACGAACTGCCTGCATCGTTAATGGATGCCTTCCGTGCCACTTTAGAGGAAGTCACAGAAGCCGATGCCCTACTACATTTGGTGGACTTATCTCACCCTGCTTGGTTGCGTCATATTCGCTCAGTCAGGGAAATTTTGGCACAAATGCCAATAACTCCTGGTCCGGCGCTAGTGATTTTTAATAAGATCGATCAAGCCAATAGTGAGACACTAGCCCTAGCTAGAGAAGAATTCCCTCTCGCGGTATTTATTTCTGCGAGTCAGCGTTTGGGATTAGAAACCCTACGTCAACGCCTTGCCAAGCTCATTGAATACGCCGTTGATTCCCAGTAAATACTGAAATAAATTTTTAATTTCTAATTGAAAATGCCGTAGTTAATAGTAACTATGGCATTTTTTATTGAAATAATAGATATTTATACTTTACTAAAGCTTTATCGGTTTATGTGGAATTTGCTGAATGACAATATTATAAAAGACGTGCTAGAACAATTGATTAATAGTATTTTTCTGTTTCGTAGCTGATACAGTAATTGAATTTATCACTAAATAAACTCAATTACATATAAAGATTTAAGCATTGAACTTGTTCTTACTTAATTTTATACAGCAGAATTTAGAATTTAGGAGTAAAACATGCTTTATATCTGGGTAACAGATTTAGCTTGTCTATCTCACAACTTTAAATCTGCTATAAGTACTCTATTAACCTTTCAGTATGACTTTTAGAGTTATCTCATTTATCAACATTATAGAAAGAGAGGTATATGCAATTAGCTTCACAGCAATTTGAGTCAAAAGATGTCAAAGTACAGGTTCTTTTAACTGGAGGACATCAATACACCGTTTATTTAAAATCAGATGCACCTATACTGCATAGCCTTTTAACAACAGTTGTGGCTCGTGCTTACAAACAAGAATCTGAGTTACAGAATTTATTCCAAATTCCCATCAATGAAGGTCGCTCGGTTTTGTGTTTTCCTAGCGAACATCTTATAGGCGTGGTTACAGAACCCCCAATTTTTGTACAGCAATCAGATAAAATACAACTGCAAAATGATTATATTTTGGCTTCTGATTATATACAAATAGATAATTTTCTTAAACCAGAAGAACACAAGAATTTAGTTGAATACATCCTTAAAAAAGAGTCGGATTTTTTGCCAAGCAATACTTCTACCAACGACATTAATTATCGCCAATCAATGGTTATCTACTCATTCCCTGAATTTTCAGAACTGATATTAAAGAGAATTCAAGCAATGATTCCTGATATCTTGAGCAAATTAAACTTACCATCATTTTCTGTATCACAAATTGAAAGTCAACTCACTGCACATAATGATGGTAACTATTACAAACTTCATAATGATAATGGCAGTTCAGATACTGCTACTAGAGAGCTAACATACGTTTATTACTTTTATCAAGAACCAAAATCATTTTCTGGTGGAGAGTTGCTGATCTACGACAGCAAAATTGAAAATAACGTATATGTAAATGCTGAGACGTTCAAAACAGTTGAACCTCGCAACAACAGCATTGTATTCTTTCTCAGCCGTTATATGCACGAAGTACTGCCTGTGAATTGTCCCTCTCAAGCTTTTGGAGATAGTCGATTTACTATCAATGGCTGGGTGCGTCGATAAGCGAATTCAGTATAATCACTATACACTACCACAATGAATATTTAACTTTAGGGAAGGCGATCGCCTTCCCTAATTTCTTACAAACTCATAGCTAATCGATTTTCTAAGTAATATCTTTCATTGACTTATAAATAGTTTATCAATATTGATTAAGTAATTTATTTATTATTTTTAAATAAAGATTTAATTCTCTAATTAAAACTAGAATTATTACGTAATTATAATAAAATTTTTCTTGCAGTATAAATACTTAATAAGTATAATTAGTTAAAAACAAGTCATTTTTTGATCGTGTATTAAATTTTTGATAAAGCTTAAAAAAAGCAGTACTAAATCTTTTTTTTTTATGTCAATTTAGATAAGAAAATGATGTCCATGATGCTCGTATAAACATCATTATTAGGAAGCTTTTTCATATCTTGTTTAAGAAAAAGAGGTTTAATTTACATGTCTCAAGCTTATTCAAAAAAAGTAATTGGTTATATAAGTTGTGGTCTATTATCATTCACCTTAGCTTTAGGGTCACAACTACCCCAAGCACAGGCTGGCAACGGTAACGGTAATGGTAACGGCAACGGCAACAAAAATACACCAGCACCTGCTCCAGCACCAGCACCTGCGCCAGCGCCAGCACCTGCTCCAGCACCTGCACCAGCGCCAGCACCAGCGCCAGCGCCAGCGCCAGCACCTGCTCCAGCACCTGCTCCAGCACCTGCACCCAAGAGTTTGGGTTCTATAAGTTTTTCAGCTACAGGAACCAATACCTACGACAAATCTAACGATCCTCTGGCAGCGTCGGTTCTTTTTAATTACCTAGACAATGGTTTATTGTCACTGACCCTGACTAACAAATCTTCTGTAGGAATCTCAAATCCTTCTGATGTTCTGACCTCAGTTTTCTGGGACTATGCTGGTTCTCCCCTAAACAACTTATCGCTGGTTTCGGCTCTAGCTCCGACAGTAACCTCAAGCGCAGGCTCTACCACTACAAAGAATGTTGATCTTCTAGCTCTAAAGGAATGGAAATTGCCAAACACGAGTAATACTGGAGGACTTCCTGGCATTGACCAACACTACGGTCTGGGTACAGCTGGCTTAGGCATTTTCCAAGGTGGCGGTGGACAGCAATTCAATTACGGCATCATCAGTGGTTACGCTAATGATGCAAATCCAGCCGTGAGTTCGGGGACTTTTGTTCAAAGTTCAGCTACTTTCCTGCTATCAGGGCTAGCCTCCGACTTTGACATCACTAAGATTGGCAACATCCGTTTTCAGTACGGTACATCACTAAGCGAAACTAGTATAAAACCTGCCACAGCACCTGCTCCAGCACCTGCGCCAGCACCCGCGCCAGCACCTGCGCCAGCACCCGCGCCTGCTCCAGCACCAGCACCTGCACCCGCGCCTGCGCCAGCACCTGCTCCAGCACCCGCACCTGCACCAGCACCCGCACCCGCGCCTGCGCCAGCACCTGCTCCAGCACCCGCACCTGCTCCAGCACCTGCGCCAGCACCTGCACCTGCGCCAGCACCTGCACCTGCTCCAGCACCCGCACCTGCACCTGCACCCGCACCTGCACCTGCACCCACACCAGCACCTGCACCTGCTCCAGCACCCGCACCTGCGCCAGCACCTGCACCTGCTCCAGCACCTGCGCCAGCACCTGCACCCGCACCTGCTCCAACACCTGTACCATCAGTACCGCCTTACTATCAACCCCCTGCACCTCAACCGAAAAAAGTACCTGAACCCAGTACAACCGCAGCATTAGGATTATTTGCCTTGGGTGTTTTCAGACTCAAGAAGAAAAACAAAAAAAATATTTCCCAAAATTAAACCACACTGTTGAGTTTTAGTAGGAGAAAGCTTAAATATGGGTTTAGAAATGCTTATGCTCTTCTAGACCCATTTTTGTTAGAGGTAAGAAACGCTAAACTAGAACCCACCTCAATAATTCCTGCTTTTTAACTAGCGCTTAGTAGCGAAAAAATTTGAGCGACAGAAACAATCTAAATATAATTACTGCTATTGCTAGCATTTAAACTGAAATATTATTAGCTGGTTAGGTCAGATGCAAAATAAAAATAATCTACATAATAGTTGGCTAGCTTAACCTTGGAGTTTAAATAAAGCTGCGTAAATAATTCAAGGTTTGTAGACGCTACGTGTAGCTTGCTTTCCCAAAGAGATACACTACAAATTAATCTCAATATTTTTACATTACTTAACATTACTTTTATTTATTTTTGCCTACTTACATCAGCGCCTTCTGTAGATTAGGTTATGAATGAATAAAGCAGTCACAATCAGTGGCAAAGCTCTAAAATTAAAAAGTATTAAATCAAGTTGAGGATATCATGGCTGCAAAAGTAGAAATTTACACTTGGAGGACTTGCCCGTTTTGCATTCGTGCTAAAAGTTTGCTGAAAAACAAAGGTGTTGAATTTATCGAATACAGCATTGATGGGGATGAAGCAGCCAGAAATAAAATGGCTCAAAGAGCAAATGGACGCCGTTCTTTACCGCAAATTTTCATCAATGACGATCATATTGGTGGTTGTGATGATATCCACGCTTTAGATAGTCAAGGCAAGCTGGATGAGCTACTAACTTCTAGCAATAGCGTATAGGTTCAGAAGGTATTGCGATAGCGACAAACCACTGCAATTACACGGTAGTCGCTACAATTCTAGAAAAATAACACGCTGCCTTGTCTACAGGTTTCCTCACAAAACCAATCTGTCCACAAGACTTTACCCTCCAGATTCTACTCAGCAGTACATATGTACGTCAATTGGTGAGAGCATCAAGAGATAATAATTGAATAACCATTTAATTTCTTGGTGATTGAGGTATAAAGGGTGAAACTGGCTTTTATCATTGATCCCATCCATCTACTTGACCCGTGTCATGATACTAGTGTTGCCCTAATTGAAGCAGCGCAAATCCTGGGACACGAAGTTTGGGTAACTCAAGCGAATCTGCTGAGTGTGTCGGAGGGCAAAGCTTTGGCTGTTCTACAGCGAGTTGAAGTTGTACCAGTACAGTTGGTAGAGGGACGCTGGGTAGCGGCGAATCTTTGGTATAAGTTAAGCGATTCCTTCTTAACTTCTTTAGATACAATGGACGCCGTATTTATGCGGACAGATCCACCTGTCAATGATTCTTACCTTTATGCCACCTACATTCTGGATTACATTGACCAAAATAAAACTTTGGTGATTAACAGTGCCAGCGGCATTCGAGGGGCAAATGAAAAAATGTACGCCCTCCAGTTTACCAAAGCGATTCCTGAAACGATTGTCAGTGCTGATAAGCAATTTATCCGGCAATTCGTGGAAGCAAAGGGGGCAGCAGTTCTCAAACCGTTGGGTAATAAAGCTGGCGAAGGAATTTTGTTTTTGCAATCAGGCGATCGCAATTTTAACTCTATTGTTGAACTCAGTACCCTCCAAGGTAAAGTACCAGTAATGGTACAAACCTATTTACCAGAGGCGAAAGAAGGAGATAAGCGAATTATCTTGCTCAATGGTGAACCAATTGGTGCGCTCAATCGCCTCTCTAGTGGGACTGATTTTCGCAATAATATGGCAACTGGTGGTACAGTTGCTCAAACCGAAATTACCCCAAGAGAGTATGAAATTTGTACCCAAGTAGCCGAACGCTTACGTCAAGATGGCTTAATTTTTGTGGGTATTGACGTTATCGGTGGCTACCTAACTGAAGTTAACGTCACTAGTCCTACCGGAATTCGTGAGATTGACCGTCTAGATGGTACTCACCTTGGTCATCAGGTTATTCAATGGATTGAACAGAGACTAAAAATCCAAAAATAATTTACATTTATTTTTTTGTTTCATGTCCTAACTTTCCAGCAAACAGACTTCTTTTGGACACTTGCGTGGGCTTGTTTCCTACGCTACTTGTTTTAAGTAAATATATTTACTTGTACGGAATATGAGTTTAGTGGATCGTAAAGGGTAGATGCATTCATGTCTACGATCGCCTGTAACGCTCGTGACGCTTAATGACTAGCTAACGCTGTGCTATCGCCTTTGGCGTTTTTCTTTGAGAGAAGACTGAAGACTTGCTAACACTGCGCTATCGGTGATGCATCCATAGTTGGGCAGGTATTCCTATTGTTTTGTTCTGAAAGCATAGCTGGACATGCAAGCCAGTAGACTCCTGCCCAAATTCATTCTATAAAGTAGCCTTGACAAGTTTTTTTACCAATTGGCAAAATTGGGTATGGCAAAAGATTGCTTATCCCTGCCCTTGGTAAAACCCTGGTGGCAGTAGCAGATTTTATACAGCGTTCAGCCTGACCGGAGACTGCTAAGTTAATCTAAAATCCCAAATTCCAAATCTTTTAATTCCTTGGTGTACGTCGGTTTCTCAGAAAATCAGGGATATCTAATCCAGGTTTTTCCTTTGGTTCTGGAATTGGAGTTGGGGTTGGAGTTGAACTTGGAGTTGAGGTTGGGGTATTAACTGTCGGTTGCTGTGTTGTTGGACGCTTCGAGGTATTAGGTGCTACTCGAACGTTAGCCACGCTTTGTTGTACCGCAGCTTGCACTTCACCTGTAAATCCAGTGGCAATTACAGTAATTCTTACCTCACCTTGGAGTCTGTCATCAATTACAGCCCCAAAAATAATATTGGCGTTGGGATCGACTACTTCATAGATTGCTTCTGCCGCTGCATTAACTTCATGCAAAGTCAGGTCAGTACCACCTGTAATATTAAATACAACTCCTCTAGCGCCTTCAATAGAACACTCTAGTAATGGTGAAGAAATAGCTGCGATCGCAGCTTCTCTGGCTCTAGATTTTCCAGAACTAACGCCAATTCCCATCAATGCCGATCCCGCATCTGCCATAACTGCTCGGACATCAGCAAAGTCAACGTTTACCAAACCGGGGATCGTGATGATATCAGAAATACCTTGCACCCCTTGCCGCAGTACATCATCTGCATAACGAAAAGCCTCTTGCACAGGCGTTTGTTCGGGGATCACTTCCAGCAGTTTGTTGTTAGGGATAATGATCAGTGTATCTACTCTACTTTTTAGTCCTTCAATACCTTGTTCTGCTTGACTGGTGCGGCGGCGTCCCTCAAAAACAAATGGACGTGTGACTACACCAACAGTGAGGGCACCCATTTCTTTGGCCACTTCTGCCACGATTGGTGCTGCACCCGTCCCAGTACCACCCCCCATACCAGCAGTAATAAATACTAAATCTGCACCCTCTAAAGCCGTAGCAATTTCGTCCCGTGATTCCTCAGCTGCCTTTTGACCAATAGCAGGATTACCACCTGCTCCTAAACCCCTCGTTAGCTTCTGCCCAATTTGCAATCGACTTGGAGCGCCAGCTAAGGTAAGAGCTTGGGCATCAGTATTAATTGACCAAAACTCTACGCCAGAGACATCAGACTCGATCATGCGGTTAACAGCATTGCCACCACCACCACCGACACCAATCACTTTGATGTTGGCGACCCGACCAGGAACAATCTCACCAATTCGGCTATTTTCCGGAGAAATTTTTTTATTATCGTGATTTTGCCCGAAGTTCAGCCCAGAGTTATTAAAGGGATTGGTCGAGTTAACTGCCAGAGAGAACCCCGGCTGTCCCGTAGATTGGGAATTTTTATAGTTAAGTCCTTGGTTATTATCAAGTGTCATTGGATTTGTGAAAGGGTAGATAAACGACTTTTTCAGGTGTTATTCACCTAAGAGTCAACTTTAGTTTGACAATGCCACAATAGTATGGCGTTGTTCTTTATTGTTTTCACTACTGCCAAGCCTAACAGAATTGGCAGTGCGAAAATTTGCTATGGGATGAGCTTTTAACACAGCCGATCGCACAGCCAATTCTAGAGAAGTATACCTATATTTATCTAAAACTGACCTGTATAACTTCAACCAGACATTAATCTCTTGATTATTCTCAGCGGCGGGCATAACTGGTAAAGACACACTACAGCGTATCTTCTCTGTCTCAATAATAATATTGTTAATAAGTTTTACCATTGGGCATAATTGCAGCTTTAGACACAAAATTTACCTTCTACTTACTTATGCTTAAGTTAAACTAAGCAAGAATTTACTTGTCAGACTATACCTGATTAATTTGTTGTTTGGGTGGTCACAATGGACACTTTGTTGAAGCAATAGTCTATCTTACAAAAACTCTCACTAGTGCGGCCAACAAATCAAGATTTCCTAAGAGATTTCGTCACCTAATAGGAATTACAGCACAGAACAGTCCAAACTTATTGCCCAGAAGCAATGCTTACGCAATTTTGGCTGGCATTTTTCGTTACAGATTGAAACTTCGGTAAACTGTCTTTGGAAGTGTCCTCAACAGACCAAAGCCAGAGCCTTTTTGCTTCTGCACTTGGATGGCGGCATAAACCATTCCATCAGTGACTTCTGCTCACGAGTCTGAATCTGAATGAAAAGCTCAAGCAATGTTCTCTTTTTTGCACTGGGTTTAGTCAAGGAATGTATGGGCAGAAGGCGTTTTATACGCGATAGGCCATCATTAGACTGTCTGACATTTTGCACCCTACTATTAGATGTTAGGGTAACAATTGAGGGTCTGTTACTCGCAATAGAGATTTTATGATTGATTTTCTCATTTTAATTAGAAGTTAATGCCGATTTTCGGGCGATTTGCTGGAAAACTGAAAATAATAAATATATTTATCAGCATAAAGCTTCTTAATTTACTAGGAACTATCAAAATAATAAACACGCTAGATGTTTTTAGGAATTTTGGCAGTTAATTTTTGATCTTTTTGGTTCATTTGTACTAATGGAAGTTCAGGATTTTTCAGATCGATATACTCTATTTGACCAGAATTAAATTTTGTTGCTAAATGACGCATTTGGGCGAGTACCTTAAATTGTTCAGACAATTGGGGACTTGGTACACCGAGATGCACGTTTCCTAATTCTGTTTTCAAAATTAAATTTGTTGGATTTTGGCAATCAATTTCTATAACTTTCACGGGACTTTGACTCACAGCTTCATGGAGTTGAGTCCAGTAAAGGCAGTATTGATTTGGCGAACCAATTACTCTGAGATTTGGTAATTTTTTAGTAGGATTCAGTGATGTATATTTTTCTAAAGGCATCCAGGCCCCACTTGCATCTAGTAAGCCGATTGTTACTTTTTTGTTGCCACGTGTTTGAGTTACCGCTACAGGTACTCGTTCTTGGATTTCAATGATTAATCCAGGAGGAAATAGGCGGCGTCTGACGATGGCTTGGGCAATAGTTGGCTGTTTTTTCAAAGAGTTAGCGATCGCTGACGGTTCAATCCGCCACAAAGACTGAGGGTAAGACAGCACCAACAATGACTGAGTTGTTTGATCTGACAGCAATTTATTGCCTGATTTCATCACTATTTGTTTGGGAGCCTTTAGCATCCACATCGGTTGGACTGCCACCCACAACAATCCACCCGCTAAACCAGTAATGGCAAAGGTTCGCCAAATAGCTTGAATAATTTTCATCTGCCGCTGCCGACGCAATTTCTGGCGACGCTGGGCTAGATGCGTGCGGGAAACTGATATTATGCCAGCCATTCACACCCCTTTTTGGTTGCAATCTAAATTCCTTAACAAGCTCGTATCATTATTAATTTCAGTAAACACTGTTGGCATCTTTTAGCCGCTCTCCTCAAGACTTTTTTTATTTTTAGTAACACTTTACAGTAACTACACAATGATTATGGCGCTAGTAATTAGTTCTATTAAAGTTTCCGGTGTCCATTTTTAACTGACTGTAGTCTTTTTGACAAGTTATTTTTGAAGATTTTTCCTTAAAGATTACAAAATATTAATTGAGATGTGTGGGATTTGGCTTTCTTGACAAATAGAATGTGAAATGATACATAAGTATTCCTGGATCTCTGTATACCTTGCTATAATTCATACCAGTTACACCCATCAGCCATCCAAACTGAGAACCATGAAAATTTGTAGTTTTTTTTACTTGCTCCCTAAACCATATAATTTTGTGGCATGTCAAACACAAGGGAGAGATTGTCAAAACTTCAATAGCAGGTGTAAAAAGGACAGATATGCTTAAGACCTGACAGGTAGAGCGTCACCAATAAAAGATGAAATCCTTGCCAGGTAAGGGTATAGGAAATAGAGTGTAGGTTCTGAAAAATCAAGAAAAGTAAAAATAAGTGCGAACATAAATAAAGTTATTCGTCACTATACCCCACACCCTACACCCCACACCCAAAAGCTTTGTAGATAATGGGTTTGCATTATCTTAGTGCCATTTGCTATTAGGATCGATTAAATCTCTACCATACTACTGACAGTAATCTGGCGACAAGTACTGTCTTTTGCAAGACACTACCACCTTGCGAGTCAATCCTCTATCTACATCCTAGATAGGGATTAATTGTATAAAGAATTCAAACTAAACTGCATCTACATAAACCTCTACATACATGAAAACGACATTAAATTTGTCACGTTTTTATAAAGCATGTAACCCTAGCTACACGCTTAATATAAGTAACGTACTAGATCGGCAGTATTACATAGATTTTGCTGATGTACGTGGTTGCAAGATTGTCGAAGAATTGCAGCGAACTATTATTCGGATTTCTCCTGATGAGCCAACCTGCCAGTTATTTACGGGTCACATTGGCTGCGGTAAGTCAACGGAATTGCAGCGCCTCAAGACAGAACTAGAATTGGCAGGATTTCATGTGGTTTATTTTGAGTCCAGTCAAGACTTAGATATGGCGGATATTGATGTCAGCGATATTTTGCTGAGTGTAGCCCGTCAAGTCAGTGCCAGTTTAGAAGGGATTAGCATTAAACTCAAACCTGGTTACTTTACCAATTTGTTTAAAGAAGTAGGCGATTTTTTGCAAAGCCCTATAGAACTTTCTGGACAAGCAGAGTTGTCCTTGGGTATTGCCAAAATTACTGCGAAAACCAAAGATAGCACCCAGATGCGGAATCAACTGAGGCAATATCTGGAACCACGTACCAATAGTATTTTGCAGGCGATTAACGAAGAGATTTTAGAAAAGGCTGTTGAACAGCTAAAGCTAAGGGGTCAAAAAGGACTGGTAGTGATTGTAGATAATTTGGATCGAGTAGATATGCGTCCCTTAGCATCCGGGCGATCGCAACCAGAATATCTCTTCATTGACCGAGGCGAACAGTTACGCCGACTTAAATGCCACCTAGTTTACACAATTCCTCTAACGTTAATTTTCTCCAATGAGTATGAGACACTGAAAAATCGTCTGGGGGGAGGGATTGCACCAAAAGTACTACCGATGGTATTAGTGCGGCAAAGAGATGGCAGTGACTACGAACCAGGAATGTCACTAGTGCGCCAGTTAGTTCTAGCTAGAGCTTTTCCAGAAGTTCCTTTGAATAGCAGACTTTCATTAATTACAGAATTATTCGATCGCTCCGAAACCTTGGATCGTCTATGTCGCGTTAGTGGTGGTCACATTCGTAACTTATTAGGCTTACTTTATAGCTGCCTGCAACGACAAGATCCGCCTTTTTCTAGGGACTGCTTAGAAGCCGTGATTAAGGACTACCGCGACGATTTGCTATTAGCTATTGATGAATCCCAGTGGGAATTATTGTTTGAAGTAGTACAGCAGCAGAGAGTTAAAGGTGAGTCTGACTATCAGAGCTTACTAAGAAGTATGTATTTGTTTGAATATCGAGATCCTGTGGGGCGCTGGTTTGGCATCAGTCCAGCCTTGGCAGAAACAGAAAAAGTTTTGGCTTGGCAACAAAATAAGTAACAGTCAATTGTCATTTGTTATTGGTCATTAGTTCACTAACAAATGACCAATGCCCCATATCCAATGCCCCATATCCAATGCCCCATATCCAATGACTAATGACAAACAGCTACGCGTCTACACCAAAGAAAATCAGCATACTTTACAAAGATTGATTAGAGCGATCGCACTTTCCGAAGGTCAATTTGCTCTGATTTTAGTTCGATGCAACTATGGGCGATTACGCGAGCAAATGTTAGAGAATATTCGCTCGAACACTAAAGAAATTTATATCAGAGAAATCGTTCTCAATCCATCAACTACTTCTTTACACAGCACAATAATTTCAGAACTATCTTTAGATAATCCTGCCGTCCTTACAGACTCTTTACCGTCTGCTGTAATGATTTTCGGTATTGAATCAACTACCGACCTAGAAAACTTACTTACAGGTATCAACCAAGCACGAGATATCTATGCTGCTACTTTTCCATTTCCAGTCGTGTTGTGGCTACAGGATGAAGTAGCATCATTGCTTTCAAGATTAGCGCCTGATTTCAAAAGCTGGGCTGCAACCACTATCAAATTTGAAATGGCCAAAGCAGATTTAATTGCTTTGATATCTCAAGAGGAAGAATCTTTATTTGAAAAAGTTTTAGAAGCAGGTGCTGAAACGTTTTTATCTAATGCCTTCCTAGATTTAGATCCTAAGTCGCAACACCGCCACGAAATAGAATCAGCACGTAATGATTTACTACGCCTATATAACGTTAAATTAACACCAGGATTAGAAGCTAGTTTAGAATTTGTGTTGGGGCGAGATAAATACGCCAACGATCAAATTAATGGTGCTTTAGCCAATTATCAAAGAAGCCTAGCATTATGGCAGCAAGAAGCTAGGAGAATAGCAGAGTGGGAGAGTAATTCTTCTTTGCCCTTCTCATGTCCTCATCCTATGCCCCCCTCATCTTTACTCAAGCAAGCAATAGTACTATTCCACTTGGGGCTTTGTTATCACCGAATGGCAGATTTATATCAGAATACTAGTAGCTATTGCGAACATGCTCTGCTGTGGTTTAAACAATGCTTAGAGCTATTGGAGGAGGTACAAAGAGAAGACTTAGTTGCTAAATTCATTTTGCCTGCTTGTGAAATGCTGCAACGCTTACAAGCTTGGGATGACTTAAAAGAATTAGCTCAAAAGTCATTAAACCTACATAAAACTTATGGAACTCCCGCACAAGTTGCTCAAAATTATGGATTTTTGGCAAATGTGGCGGCTTCGGAATCGAATTGGGTACTGGCTCATGAATTAGCAAATACAGCACTTTCTATTTCCGAAGAAGTAACACAAGTCTCTCTGCGAGACGCTTTGCGAAGACGACGACAAGAAAGTTGGTATCTTCTGTTGCTAGCACGCACACAACGGCATTTGGGTGAGTGCGAGGAAGCTATCAATAACTTGGAATGGGCAAGGGTAGTTTGTGAGCTACAACATCAGCCATTACTATACTTAGAGATTTTAGAGGAACTGCGATCACTTTACTTTTTTGAGTGTCATAACTATACAGAAGCCTTTAAGCTGAAGCAAGAAAAAATTAAAATAGAACATCAGTATGGCTTTCGTGCCTTTATCGGAGCAAGTCAATTACAGCCACAACGCCCTAGAATTAACCCAGTACTAGAACCTCAGAAAATACCGTTTATTCCTGAAGAAATTGCTCAAGAAATATCTGCTTCTGGACGGCAACAAGATGTCAATCGCTTAATTGAAAGAATTGCCCGCGCTGACTACAAACTCACAGTTATTTATGGGCCATCTGGTGTAGGGAAAAGTTCAATTCTCAAAGCTGGTTTAGTCCCAGCACTCAAGGGAAAAGTTATTGGTGAACGTATTCCTATACCGATTGTTTTGTCTGTTTATACTGATTGGATAACAATCTTGAGTAGCAGTATCAACCAAGCATTAGCATACACAGGAATATCGGTTAATATTGACTCTACACCTACCATAATACTAGAAAGAATTCGGCTAGCATCTGAGCGCAATTATACAATAGTTATCATATTAGACCAGTTTGAAGAATTTTTCTTTGTTAATAATCCTCCTACACAAAGAATAGAATTTTATAAATTTTTTAGTGAATGTTTAAATATTTCTTATGTAAAAATTATTCTTTCATTACGAGAAGATTATTTACATCATTTGTTAGAGTTTGAACGTTTGAGTCAGAAAAATAGTACTGGCTTATATGATTTAGGAGTAATTAATAAAAATATCCTTGATAAGGATATTCGCTACTATTTAGGAAAATTCTCTAGCCGAGATGCCAAAGCCATAATTCACAGCCTTACTCAACGTTCACATTATGAACTAAGTGAAGAATTGATTAACCGATTAGTCCAGGATTTGACAGGAGAACTAGACGAAGTACATCCAATTGAATTACAAATAGTCGGCGCTCAACTACAAATAGAAAACATTACGACACTTGCAGAATATAAGCTTTGTGGTGGCTCGGCAAAATTAGTGGAACGCTGGTTAGGGGAAGTTATCAAAGACTGCGGTCAAGAGAACGAAGATTTAAGTTGGAAATTATTATTTGAATTAACAGATGAAAAGGGGACGCGACCTTTAAAAACTAAAGCTGATTTAGCAGCTGCATTAGTTAATAATTATGATATAGATACGATATCAAGCTTTGACAAAGTTGGAGAACTGATTTTAGAAATATTGGTGGGTTCAGGCTTGGTATTGCGAGTCAGAGAAGAGTTAGGCGATCGCTACCAGTTGGTTCACGATTATTTAGTTGAACCAATTCGCCAAAAGAACAACTATGGTATGCTCGCCGAATTAGAAAAAATAAAACTTGAAAAAACTAGAGCCGAAGCAGCCCAACAACTTAGTCAAAAGCAACTAAATTTGGTATTGCAACGACGACTGCGGGAAGCACGGATAGCAGGTGCAATCCTAGCAATTATGGGAGGAACAATAGCAGCGTTATGGTGGCAAGCCGACTTACAAAAAAGAGCAGCAATCCGCCAAACTCTACGAGCTGAACGTAGTGAAACCAACTTGAAAATTAGTGGAATCGCTGCTGCTAGCGAAGCTTTATTTGCTTCTAATAAAGAATTTGATGCCCTATTAGAAAGTTTACGGGCTTGGAGAGGACTTAAACAAGCAGATGGAGTTCAGCCAGATACCCGAATGCGGGTGGTAACAGCACTGCAACAGGCAGTTTACGGGGTAACTGAAGTTAACCGCTTGGAAGGGCACACTGATATCGTCTGGGGAGTGACTTTTAGCCCAGATGGTCAATTGCTAGCATCAGGTAGTCGAGATCAAACAGTGAAACTTTGGCATCTTGACGGTACTTTACTCCAAACCCTCAAAGGTCACACTGATGCTGTTACTTGTATAAGTTTTAGTCCTGATGGTCAAACCCTAGCTTCCGCTAGCCTTGACAAAACAGTGAAAATCTGGCATAAAAACTCGGTTACAGGTAAATTTGACCCCAAACCATATAAAACCCTGAGAGGACATCAAGATTGGGTTTATAGCGTTAATTTTAGTCCTGATGGCGAGTTGTTAGCTACTAGTAGCAAAGATAAAACCATAAAACTCTGGCGCAAAGACGGTAGCTTAGTAAGAATACTGAGAGGACATCAAGGGTGGGTTAACTGGGTAAACTTCAGTCCTGATGGTCAACTTATCACCTCGGCCAGCGACGACAAAACAGTGAAAATCTGGCGACGGGACGGTAGCCTTGTTACGACTTTGCAGGGACATAAGCAAGGCGTGATTGTATCTATTTTCAGCCCAGACGGTAAATTTCTGGCGTCAGCAGGTCGAGATCAGACAGTAAAACTTTGGCGGCGGGAGAGTAACAAAAACAAAGACGGTTTTGACTTTTTTCCTTACAAAACTTTACGGCAGCATAGCGGTACAGTATGGAGTTTGAGCTTTAGTTCGGATAGTAAAAAGTTAGCTTCTGCAGGTGAAGACAATACCATAAACCTCTGGAGTATAACTGGTACTTTACTAAAAACCTTCAAAGGACACAGCGATGCTGTCGTTAGCATTGCTTTCAGTCCAAAAAACAAATTGCTAGCTTCAGGAAGTTTCGACAAAAGCGTGAAACTATGGAGTTTAGATGCTCCAAGACCGTATATTCTTCAAGGGCATCGAGATCGAGTTTTAAGCGTTGCTTGGAGTCCCGACGGTCAGATGCTAGCTTCTGGTAGTAGCGATCGCACTGTCAAACTTTGGCAACGATACACCAACAGCGGCGAGGTCAAAACTCGACTTTACAAAACTTTGGTGGGGCACACAAATAAAGTTCCTAGTGTCAGTTTTGACCCAAAAGGTCAAATGCTGGCTTCCGGAAGTTATGACAGAACTGTGAAACTTTGGCGACTTGACGGTACTTTAATCATGACTCTCTACGGACATAGCGATAGTGTCATGAGCGTCAATTTCAGCCCTGATGGTCAGTTTTTAGCATCAGCTAGCAAAGATAAAACAGTGAAACTTTGGAACCGTCAGGGCAAGTTACTCAAAACCTTGGTGGGACATCAAGGTTGGGTAAATAGCGTAAATTTCAGCCCTGATGGTCAGGTTTTAGCCTCTGCCAGTGACGATCAAACTGTGAAACTTTGGCGGCAGGATGGTACTTTGCTCAAAACTTTCTCGCCCCATGATAGCTGGGTATTGGGTGTCAGCTTTAGTCCCACTGACGAGTTGCTGGCTTCTGCTAGCTGGGATAACACTGTGAAACTGTGGCGACGAGATGGGACATTGTTAAAAACTTTATTAAAAGGGTACAGTGATAGCGTCAATGCCGTGACTTTTAGCCCCAATGGTGAATTACTCGCCGCTGCCAGTTGGGACAGTACAGTCAAACTCTGGAGCCATGATGGCAAATTAATTAAAAGTCTCAATGGACATAGCGCTCCAGTATTAAGTGTTAGTTTTAGTCCAGATGGTCAAACACTAGCATCAGCTAGTGATGACAACACGATAATTCTGTGGAATTTACATCTTGACGATCTGCTTGTTCGTGGTTGCGGTTGGGTGGGTGATTACCTTAAGCACAACCGCAATCTTGAAGAGCGCGATCGCCTTCTTTGCGATGGGATAATCCGTACAAACCGTTTTTAATTACAAATTATGAATTAGGTTGAAGCCTCAATGAGCAACCGCTTTTAGTTTAGCGGTTGATGAGGCGATCGGAGTTATTAATTCAAAGCTAGAAATAAATTTCGAGCTAATCAGCTAAAAGAGCGATCGCTCTCCAAAACTTCATGGCTATTTTCTTCGGGAGCCTCTTGTGGCAAATTCGCTAAAAATGCTTGTAACCTCATGCGCTCAATGTAGGGCCAGCCTCCCTCAGACTCAATATCTTTCAGCAGTGAGTAAAGTTGGCGGCGGTTAACAGGCAAACTCTCTTGAAAAATCCCATCCCGGATCTCTCGGTGTAACTGCTCTAATTGCCGTAGCAAAGCCAAAAGAGCTACAGTATCGCCTTCACAAGCTGTAGCGGCATCATACACCACAGTTGTAATCGCTTGCAGTTTACCAGACAACTTCTCTGATTCAATATTTTTGCGATCGTTCATGCCACCTTTTCCGTATAAATGAGGTCAACTCAAATTTACCGGAGATTTTTAATTTTCCCTAGTTTGTCAGTTGTCTCCATGTTACCGCATCTCCTCATTTGCCCTAATTAGGGGTGAATATAACTAGATTTGTATCTTTATCAAAAGCAATTGCGATCGCTCCAAAAAGAGCGTAGTAACCTTTAGCATAGGCTTTACAGAAGCTAGATGCGATCGAGACGAGACTTTCTTGGATTTTGAGAACTTTGATTTTGAGTTAAAAAAAATCGTATGATCTGGCTGATTTACCCATCCAACAATGGGCTGTATGTAGTGGCGTCACATACATGATACAAAAAGACTTGGGCGACGACGCTTTTGCAATAAGCAAGAGCAAAGTGCGAAGCAGACACCCCTGTTTGCACTTTTCAAGGCACAAGCATTTATGCTTCTCTGTGTGAGGCTTACTCATACACTCGCCCAACTCCAAACAAATGCCACCAACAGTAAAACTGCTGGTTTTTTGCTCCCCTAGTAACACACATCCAAAATGGATGCAGTGTTCTACTTAGTCTGGGATTTACACTCCAAGCTCAAGAGAGCGACACGTTTAACTACGTTTAGCAGAGAAAAGTTTGAGCAGCGTCTGACAACTAGACACCCGAACACTTGCTTCAACTCTCTTAATCAGAGCAAAGCCGTGTCCGAACAAAGGTAGCTTTTTGCAGAGTAGCGGCTTCTCATCAGAGATCAAAGCTTCGATGCAGTTTTACAACTTAGATATTAATTTTTGAGATTGAGGTTGACCATGAGGTATCGCGCTTTAATTGTTGCATTCTTGGCTTTGTGCCTGGGGCTAATAACCGCTTGTAGTGATGCTCCTACTACCAGTAGTGGTAGAGATGTACTCACTTACGATCAAATTCGCGGCACTGGCTTGGCTAACAAATGCCCCCAACTAGGAGAAACACGCCGTGGCTCCATTCCCATTGATTCTAGCCAGTCTTATACCATCAAAGAACTTTGCTTGGAACCAACTAGCTTCTTCATCAAAGAAGAACCTGCTAATAAACGCCAAGAAGCAGAATTTGTTGCCGGCAAATTGTTGACCAGATACACTTCCACTATTGACCAGGTGCAAGGTAATCTAAAAGTTAACGCAGATAATAGCCTGACCTTTACGGAAACTGATGGTCTTGACTTCCAAGCCATCACTGTGCAACTTCCTGGTGGTGAGCGAGTACCTTTCCTCTTCACCATCAAAAATTTGGTTGCTCAAAGCCAACCCAGCTTGACCAGTATTAACACCTCTACGGACTTTGAAGGCAGCTTTAAAGTCCCTTCCTATCGTGGTGCTGCCTTCCTAGATCCTAAAGGTCGTGGTGTCGTCAGTGGCTACGATAATGCTGTTGCTCTCCCCGCCCAAGCAGATGATGAACAACTTACCCGCACTAACGTCAAGCGTGCTGAAAATCTCAATGGCAAGATTTCTCTGCAAATCGCTAAAATAGACGGTTCTAGCGGTGAAATTGCTGGCACTTTCGAGAGCGAACAGCCATCTGATACAGATTTAGGTGCTGGCGAACCTAAAGAAGTCAAGATTCGCGGTCTATTTTATGGACGGGTTGAATCGATTCGTGGCTAAATCCTTGAAAGTAAGGTAACTGACTGGCACTCAAAACGACAATTCTGTAACTATTCAGACTTGATCGCAAAAGTTAAACTATCCACCCTCTTGAAAAAAGAGGGTAGATAGATTTTTAAAAAAATGGGGATAAAGGTAAATCTGAGTAAAATTATGGGCAAAATAGCCCTGGCAATTGAAAAAATTTTTATTCCTCAGTCTTATGGGTCACTTGATTTATCCCTTTAACCTTTTTCCTTTCATTAAAACACTATAGACTTAAGTACAAAAAAGGGTGAGATGCCCTTTTTTTATTGGCTTGCGTAAATATACATAATTTTTTTTTAAATTATTATTAATTTTTAATTATTGGATAAATTTTAGTGGAATGAGCACGTAATTTTACTGTGAATCCAACTTTTGCTTGTGAAATAAAAGCTGGACTACTGTTGTTTCGTTTATCTAAATTAACTTCATGATTAATTAACTCAAGTTAAGTACAATCTCGGTTTGATATTTAGTGATTAATTTTATATTTTATTTCTATGTGGTTCTAAAAAAGCTACAAGTCATATCAAAGATAAATAACCAACTAAATAATGATTTCGCCCATTTAAATTTTGCTCGATTGTCAAGTAACCTATGGAATTTTAATAGAAAGTCTTTATTATCTACCATAGTATTTGCTAGGAAATATATCGCAATATTTCATTTGATATCGTGCGATCGCAGCTGAATTTAAAAAGCGAATAATAATTGATTCTTTATTTGCTCAATAAACCCGGTGCTATGCCTACCACAGTCACCAATGAACTAAAGCACGAAATTTGGCAGTTGTTGCGAGAATATCAGCAATCTCCGTCAGAAAACATCCGCAATCAACTGGTAAAACTCAATTTTGGACTTGTGAGAAAAGAAGCTCACTATTGGACAAATCAATGTCATGAAACCTACGATGATTTGCTCCAGGTTGGATGTTTGGGTTTAATCAGAGCTATTGAAAGATTTGAAATTTCCAAGGGACATGCCTTCAGTTCCTACGCTCTTCCCTATATTCGGGGTGAAATTCAACACTATCTCCGAGATAAAGGTGTCACCGTACGAATTCCTCGGAAATGGTTAGCGCTCCAACAGCAAGCAATAGGAGTATCACGTTCTTGGCGTGAAAAACACAATCGGCAACCAACCGACTCGGAATTAGCCGCAGCACTGGAAATTTCTCCAAACGAATGGCAAGAAATTAAATTAGCATGGGTCAATCGCGCTCCCTTGAGTCTTGATGTGCCAATCCAAGATGGAGAAGAAGGTTCTACCTGCTTAGGAGAATTGGTTCCAGATCCTCACTATCGCAGCTTTCAACTGGCACAAGAAGACCAACTTCGCTTACAACAAGCGTTGGTTCAGCTAGAAAAACGCACCCGCGATGTGTTGGAATGTGTGTTTTTGCAAGATTTGACCCAAAAACAAGTTGCAGAACATCTGGGCATCAGTGTAGTAACGGTTTCCCGTCGAGTCAAGAAAGGACTGGATTTAATGAAAGAGCTTATGGGTGTGACAGAAGATTGACTGCAAAAAACAAACCGCAGTTATACTGGGTATGCAGTGCTAAAAATAACCCTTGAAATGTAAAAAATTAGGTTATAAAGGGAACATACTTTGCCTTTGATCCAAATTTTAGGCATTGTTTATTTTCACTTTTCAATTTTCCAATGGCTTTTGAGAAAGGCTCATGGGCATAACTTCAAAAATTACAATTGCAGCTATTCTAACTTTGGCGCTCGCCGGATGTGCTTCTGAAGATACACCACAAGCCATCAATCCTGTGCCAGCTCCCAAAATAGCAAAAAAGTCGCCACCAGCGGCTCAATCCTTTAAGAATCCAGTGATACCGGCTAAACAGGTCTCACAAGTTAATCTTGCATCTGTTAACTTGATTCAATCCACGAATGCTACAGAGCGGACACGGGAACTTGTGGTATCAAAAGCTCGAAGCGATCCTTTTGCACAACTTTTCGGGCAGACTATTCCCGGAATGGCTAAAACATCTGGAAGACCAGTTCCCGTGGTGCCTAAGCTACCTACTGCATCACTAGCAGTACGAAAACTTCCAACACGCAGAATCGCTTTAAATCCAAAGAAAAACAACGTTTCTTCTGTACCAAAAAAAGTCAATCCTACTTTGACTTCAGTTGTACCAAAAAAAGTCAATCCTACTTTGACTTCAGTGTTGCCTAAAGTTTTGCCTCAAGTTGTTCCCAACCCCACTTTAGTCTCTGTATTACCACCACCAGCACAGCCTGAGTTAGCAAGGGCAGTAGTTGTGACTGGTGTAGTTCTAATTAGTAAAGAACCACAAGCAATTATCAAGGTACCGGATGAGCCGACAAGTCGGTATGTACAAGCGGGACAGCGATTAGCAAATGGCGTACTGATTAAACGTATTGAAATGAATCAGGGCTACAACCCCATCGTAATTTTGGAACAATATGGTATTGAAGTTGCCAAAATGGTAGGGGAAGGGACTGTCAAATCAACGTCGTCAGCTGCATCTGCTAGCGGCAATGCTATTTCAGTGACAACGCCCCCCCAAAATACGTTTAATGTGGGAGCTTCATAAAGATGGAGACTAAGGAAATTGAATTCGCTGGTTTGCCTTTAGCTGTTTATAGAGAAATAGCAGCTCATTTACATCAAGTCGAAGGGTTGGAAGTGGATTTAATTCCCCAGTCATCCCAACAGTTTGATTACAATCAAAGTCAAATTGCTGGCTTGAGCCTCTCGTGGACAGCAAACTCTAGCTTAGAAAGTCGGCAACGAGTTAACCAGATTTTGGCTTACTATCAAAATCGCTATATGAATTCTATTTGATTTTTTGATTTGTGAGAATTGCAACCCGCGGAACCCCGACTTCTTTAATAAGTCGGGGTTCTTGTTGTTCATGAATCATGCTACAGAGCAGCGATGTCTCCGACGGGCTACGCCTACGCACTAAGCATTATTTAACATAGGTTCATAAAGAATACTGTCTAACGACCTCACAACACCCAGCAAGGTGAGGATTTCAAAAAGCAACGTTATGATAATTAATGCATTAATCGAGCTTGGGTCTAATAATAAATTAAGTTGGCACAAATAAACCTCAATAGTACGGAGACGATTAATTGCCTCTGTACAGCAGTCAAAAACCATTGCTCTTGACTGTATATTTAGGGGCTGCGCCTAACCAAAATCAGCCGTTGTACAAATTTCCATAAGGATAATTCAAGTGACTAGGACTAATTCAGACTTTCTTTCTTCCAGCGATCCGGCGATCGCAGGGTTAATCAACGACGAACTACAGCGTCAGCAAGATCACTTGGAATTGATTGCTAGTGAAAACTTTACCTCTGCTGCTGTACTGGCGGCTCAAGGTTCGGTACTGACAAATAAATATGCTGAGGGTTTACCTGGTAAACGCTACTATGGCGGTTGTGAGTTTATCGACAAAATCGAGCAACTAGCGATCGACCGTGCTAAACAGATATTTGGTGCGGCTCATGCGAATGTACAACCCCATTCTGGCGCACAAGCCAATTTTGCAGTATTTCTATCGCTGCTGGAACCAGGGGACAAAATTATGGGGATGGATTTGTCTCATGGGGGACATCTTACCCACGGTTCTCCTGTAAATTTTTCAGGTAAGTGGTTCCAAGTTAGCCACTACGGTGTCAGTCAACAAACAGAACAACTTGACTACGATCAAATTCGCGAGCTGGCGCTGAGGGAGCGTCCTAAGCTCTTGATTTGTGGTTATTCGGCTTATCCACGTGTAATTGACTTTGAAAAATTCCGTAGTATTGCTGATGAAATCGGCGCTTACTTACTCGCTGATATTGCTCACATTGCTGGTTTAGTTGCCACTGGTCTTCATCCCGACCCCATTCCTCACTGTCACGTGGTAACAACAACTACCCATAAGACTCTACGCGGCCCTAGAGGGGGTTTAATCTTGACTAGCGACGCAGAACTAGGTAAAAAGCTAGATAAATCTGTTTTTCCTGGCAGCCAAGGCGGGCCATTGGAACACGTGATTGCTGCCAAGGCAGTAGCTTTTGGAGAAGCTCTCAAACCTGAGTTTAAAACCTATTCTGCACAAGTGATTGAAAATGCTCGTGCTTTGGCCGAACAACTGCAAAACCGTGGTTTAAAGTTAGTATCTAACGGCACTGACAATCATTTAATTTTGGTAGATTTACGCTCTGTAAGTCTAACTGGTAAGCAGGCAGATCGGCTAGTCAGTAACGTGAATATTACTGCTAATAAGAATACTATTCCCTTCGATCCGCAGTCGCCATTTGTTACTAGCGGTCTGAGGTTAGGTTCGCCAGCCATGACCACGCGGGGCTTAGGAGTAGCAGAATTTACTGAGATTGGAAATATTATTGCCGATCGCTTACTTTCTCCAGATTCCGACGTAGTAACCCAAGATTGTCGTCAACGGGTAGCGGCATTGTGCGATCGCTTCCCCTTATATCCTCATCTGGAAATTCCTGTACCAGCATTAGCCTGAGATGATAGTTAGGAGTTAAGAGTTAAGAGTGATGAGTTTTAAGTTTTGAACTTTTAACTCTAACTCCTAACTCCAAACTCCTAACTCCTAATTCCAAACTCCTAACTATTCCTTCCAATGAGTGCAGAAATTATTTGTGTTGGTACTGAACTATTGCTAGGAGATATCCTCAACGGCAATGCTCAATTTTTGGCGCAACAATTAGCGCAACTAGGTATTCCCCACTACTATCAAACAGTGGTTGGGGATAATCCAGAACGGTTGAAGCAAGTTATAGAAATTGCTATTTCCAGAGCGCAAATTCTCATGTTCACTGGTGGACTCGGCCCCACACCAGACGATCTCACCTGTGAAACCATCGCCGATTTTTTTAAAGTCCCTTTGATAGAACGTTCTGACATTATTGAAGACATAACGCAGAAATTTGCCCAACGTGGTCGGGTTATGTCACCAAGTAACCGCAAGCAGGCTTTGATTCCCCAAGGTGCAGAAATTCTCCCCAACCCTACTGGAACAGCACCCGGTATCATTTGGCAACCTCGTCCTGAAATCACGATTTTTACCTTTCCCGGTGTTCCCAGTGAAATGCATGTGATGTGGGAAGAAACAGCTGTGCCATTTCTCAAAAGTCAAGGTTGGGGTAAAGAAATTATTTACAGTCGGAGTTTAAAGTTTTGGGGTATTGGTGAATCTGCTTTAGCGGAAAAGGTTGCTTCGTATTTAAAGTTGCCAAATCCCACAGTCGCCCCTTATGCAGGTAAAGGGGAAGTTAGATTGCGAGTTTCTGCAAAAGCAAATTCAGAAGCAGCCTCAGAAGCCCTAATTGCGCCCATTGAAAAACAACTTAAAGAAATTGCCGGACTGGATTTTTATGGCGTTAATAATGATACTCTCGCTTCTGTAGTTGGTCAGTTGTTACGGGCATCAAAAGAAACGCTTTCAGTGGCAGAATCTTGTACTGGTGGCGGTTTAGGGCAAATGTTGACTGAAATTTCTGGGAGTTCTGATTACTTTTGGGGTGGAGTAATTTCTTATGACAATTCTGTGAAGGTTAGGCTGTTGGGGGTTAATCAGGAAGATTTAGATAAATTTGGAGCGGTAAGTGCTACTGTTGCAGAGCAAATGGCTGTTGGAGTCAAAACCCGCCTTGCAACAACTTGGGGACTGAGTATTACTGGAATTGCTGGCCCAACTGGAGGGACAGATACAAAGCCAGTGGGTTTAGTTTACATTGGTTTAGCCGGGCCAAACGATGAAGTGACAAGTTTTGAGTATCAGTTTGGTACTGTGCGAGGTCGAGCTTTAATTCGTCATGTGAGTGCAAATGCAGCGTTGGATAATTTGCGCCGGAAGTTGTTGACGAGGTAGCAGGTATATTATGTTTGTCATACAGATTGTATGACAAACGAACCTAACGATGCGAATTAATGCATGATTAGATGACGAGTATGCCGATCGACTAGCCTTTATTCAACAGCAGACTAATCAAGCAGTAACGAATGTGATTAAGTCTGCTATTGAGTTGTATTACCAGCAGCTTCAGCAGGAACAAAAAAATACGTTGTTGATCCTGACCCAAACAGGTTTTATTGATTGCGGTTATACAGATTCGGATCTGTCTGTAAATTACAAGTCAATTCTGAGAGATGCCTTGAAAGCTAAGTAGATTTGTGTGATTTCTGCACCCCGGTTTCAAAGAATTTCTATTGAAACTCAGCATTGGCTTTGTAGTAGGTGTACTACCGATCGGATGTTGGATTGGACTGAAGAAAAAATCAGAATGCAAACGCTCCAATCGTAAAAATTCAATTGCGATGGCGTAATCGCCCCTTGGAAGCGATCGCAAGTTAATTAACTGAAGGGCGATCGCGGATGTTCAAAAACTGTAAACTGTTTAATTTTACGTTGAATTCCCAAGAAATAATCTTTACTCAAAATTCAATCTATCAAAATAGTGAATTCATTTCATAACTATTGATGCCAGAACTTCTATCTAGGGATCGATATCGCTAACAAGCTAAATGAAGTAGAAATAGTATACTAAATCACATGAGATTGTATTGTATGAAATCCAATTATGTTGCAAAACAGCTTTCCACGGTAAAACGCTGGATGGCCACAGCGCTGTTTTGTATGTTAGCGATCGCTTTCGTTTGGCAAGGTGCATTTTTCTCGAACACCTCAGCAATGGCCGATCCTGCTGGAACCTTGATTGCATATGATGATGCAGATCGCGCTCAAGAGAAAGCTAGTAGAGATGCTGGACGAACCAAAAATTTCATTGATGATACAGCAGATAAAGTTAAGGACGCTGCCAAGAGCAATGCCAGTAAGGTTGACCAAGCAACAGACAATGGTAGCTTTATTGAGCGCAAAGCAAAGAAAGATGCCGCTACAATTCAGAAAAGAGCAAATGAAGATGCATCTCGGACTAAAGAAGCAGTAGACAATACCAAGAATGTTGTTGAACGTACTGTTGAAAATATTAAGGATGCTTTTGGTAAATAGAGATATAGCAATCCTATTGGATTTGTAAAAATCGAAAACTTTAAATTTCCGACTTCTTAAAGGGGTCGGAAATATTGTTGTTTGCTAGTAATTTCGGAAAATCTAAGGTTACATCAGCAATTTACAGGTAGTTAAACATTATGTTAGGGTAACACAGATAGCTCTGCATCCCTATAAGGTATTGTAATTAATGCCTCTTTTCCAGTTGGACACTCTTAACGAGATATATACTAATAATAAATGAAGTTAGATAAAGTAATTAAGTAGCTTTAGATACATCTTTATAACAGTTATAAGAATTAGCGATCGCTGATAAAATTAGCTGCTGTCACCGAAGAAGAGTAGAAACTCTAGTTAAATATTTACTAGCAATTATGCTAGATATATAGCTGTAAACAAAATATTTGATTTTCTTTTGTACTAACTTAAGATGGCAAAAGTGAGTAATCTGCTTAATGAACTTCCGCAAATTGCTCTTCAAAAACTTTTTTTTATATACGCATCGCAGGCATTTTATAAGTAGCATTACCCACGGAAAAATGTGTTATAAATTTAACTGATTGCAATCTTATTTGACGAATTGTTAATGGTTAACAAATTTTTCACTATCATCAATTAAGAAGTTATACTTTCCACTACAACTTAGTAACAATGTAAGAGTTTGATTCTGTGGACAACCCGACCGTGGGAAAATCAAAATACCGAGACTCGAAGTTAGAGAGGAAAACCTTATAATATGCATCTGAGCGAAATCACCCATCCTAATCAGTTGCACGGTTTATCTGTTCGCCAACTGCAACAGATTGCCCGTCAGATTCGAGATAAGCATCTTCAAACAGTAGCAGTTAATGGTGGACACTTAGGGCCAGGGTTGGGTGTTGTCGAATTAACACTAGGACTTTACCAAACACTGGACTTAGATCGGGATAAAGTTATTTGGGATGTAGGACACCAGGCTTATCCCCACAAATTGCTTACAGGACGTTACGATCGCTTCCACACCCTCAGACAAAAGGACGGAGTTGCGGGCTATCTGAAACGGGGTGAAAACAAGTTTGACCACTTTGGGGCTGGACACGCTTCTACAAGTATTTCAGCAGCTTTGGGTATGGCTTTAGCGCGAGACTTGAAAGGAGAAAAATTTAAAGCCGTTGCTGTGATTGGGGATGGGGCACTAACTGGCGGCATGGCTTTAGAAGCCATCAACCATGCCGGACACATGCCGAAAACCAACCTGTTGGTTGTTCTCAATGACAACGACATGTCCATATCTCGCAACGTCGGCGCGATTCCCCGCTATCTCAACAAAATGCGCCTCAGCCAACCGGTGCAATTTATTAAAGATAATCTTGAGGAACAGTTTAAGCAAATCCCCTTCGTGGGCGAATCCCTCTCACCCGAACTCGGACGCATCAAAGAAGGTATGAAGCGTTTGGCTGTTCCGAAGGTAGGTGCAGTTTTTGAAGAACTCGGCTTTACTTACATTGGGCCAGTGGATGGGCATAATCTCGAAGAATTGATTGCCACCTTCCAACAAGCACATCAGATACCAGGCCCAGTTTTGGTACATGTAGCAACAGTAAAAGGCAAAGGTTATGAAATTGCCGAACTAGATCAAGTTGGCTACCACGCTCAAAGCCCCTTCAACGTCGCAACTGGCAAAGCCATTCCTTCTAATAAACCCAAACCCCCGGCTTATGCCAAAGTGTTTTCTCACACTCTGGTAAAACTTGCCGAACAAAACCCGAAAATCGTCGGTATTACTGCGGCTATGGCAACAGGGACGGGTTTAGATAAACTTCAAGCAAAATTGCCGAATCAATATGTTGATGTCGGCATTGCGGAACAACACGCAATTACCCTAGCAGCAGGACTTGCAAGCGAAGGAATGCGCCCTGTCGCAGCTATTTATTCCACCTTCTTGCAACGCGCCTACGACCAGATAATTCATGATGTCTGCATCCAAAACCTGCCAGTATTCTTCTGCTTGGATCGGGCGGGAATCGTCGGATCTGATGGCCCCACCCACCAAGGTATGTATGATATTGCCTATCTGCGTTGCATTCCTAACATGGTAATCATGGCCCCCAAAGACGAGGCAGAACTGCAAAGCATGGTAGTAACTGGCGTTAATCATACCAGCGGCCCGATCGCAATGCGCTACCCTCGTGGCAATGGCTACGGCGTTCCCTTGATGGAGGAAGGCTGGGAACCTTTGGAAATCGGCAAAGGTGAGATTCTGCGTACAGGCGATGATGTGTTAATTGTTGCTTATGGCACAATGGTCTATTCAGGAATGCAAGCTGCGGAAATTCTCAGCGAACACGGTATTGAAGCAACTGTAATTAATGCCCGTTTCGTTAAGCCGTTGGATACGGAGTTGATTTTACCTTTAGCGAAGAAAATCGGCCGCGTTGTCACCTTAGAAGAAGGCTGTGTAATGGGTGGCTTTGGTAGTGCGATCGCCGAGGCTTTACTAGATGCAGATATTCTCGTTCCTGTCAAGCGATTTGGTGTACCAGATGTATTGGTAGATCATGCTGAACCCAATGAATCTAAGACAGAACTAGGTTTAACTAGTCATCAAATAGCACAGAGAGTATTGCAAGCTTTCTTTAAGCGGCAACTATCTGCTGTGGTTTAGCTTACTTATCAACGGTATTATCTAAAAATAACCCCTATAACAGGGGTTATTTTTATGAGAATATTAGCGATCGCTGGCAAGATTACGGTTGTGTAGATATTTCCCAAGAATTAGCAGAAATTATCGAGCAAAGCTGGGCTAGGCAAGATTTAGTCTCACCTTACTACATCTACCTGAAGATAGCTTACGACTTATCCCATGAAGCGATGGCTGGACTTTCAGAATTTCGTATCCCCCGCAAATTTAACAACTTATTTGATTTCCAAAAAGCCGCCGTACAGCTAGCAGTAGAAATCCTAAATCATTTGTGAACAACAAGATACTCGACTTCTTGCAGAAGCTCTAAAGGGCGGTTAGAAACGGCATCTACACAGACAAAACCCACCTTTGTGAATTTCAAAGCCTCAATTGTTCTTTAGTCTACGTTCGCGTAGCATTCCGCAGTATAAGTAGACTTGCTTTGTATAACTGCGAATTCTATTTGCTTTGGCTCTAAGTTGACTTTTGCTTGTGGAAAATACTGAAATAAGAAAGCAAACTGGGGTTTGAGAAAGTAAAAGCTGATTTGACTTGCGGAAAACACCAAAATGAGAAAGCAAAAGCTGCTTTTGCTTGCGGAAAACACCAAAATGAGAAAGCAAACTGGAGTTTGAATAAGTAAAAGCTGATTTGACTTGCGGAAAACACCAAAATGAGAAAGCAAAAGCTTCTTTTGAGAAAGCATTTCAGTATTTTGAGAAAGCAAACGGGCATTTTTGTAAAGCAATTAGGCATTTTGGTAAAGAAATCAGCAAATCTACCTGATAATTCAAAATTACGGCTGTACAAATCAAGCCAACATTTAGATAAATTCAGAACTTTGCCGTATAATTTCTCAGCTTAATTAAATATAAGGGATTTATAAAGTATAAAAAGCATGGGTAAAAAGATCGCCGCGAGCAGGGTTTGCAAAAATTGCTCGCTCGCCTTGTCATAATCAATAGAGCGAAATGATTTAGTCCGGCAAACAATCAATAAACTCAGAGAATCACTTCAGGTTAATCGAGCGGTATTGTATTATTTTTACAGTCAGTGGCAAGGACAGTTGACTTTTGAATCTTTGAATTCTAAAGAATTCTCAATACTGGGTTCCACTGGCCCAGATGATTGTTTTAACAACGAGTATGCTGCTTTATACTTAGCAGAACGTATAAAAGCGATCGCTGATATTGAATTAAAGCCAATCGAGGCTTGTCACCGAGATTTTCTCCGCAGTATGCAGGTTCGCGCCAACTTGGTTGCACCAATTATCATCCCTAAAGGATTATGGGGATTACTAGTAGCACACCACTGTCAAAGGCCTCATGATTAGTCGCCATTAGAGATAGAAATGATGCAAATAGGGGCACAAATAGCAACAGATCGTAATATTCTGGAGAGTTAAGTAACTGTGTATTCAAATCGCCTACAGTTAAGTAGCAGAGATATTTGCTAGCACTGATTTTTCTAATAAGGAGAAAGAACTGTGAAATTTGGTTACACGGTCATCTGGGTAGACGATGTAGTTAAGACGGTTGAGTTTTACGAAAAAGCTTTTGGTTTAGTTCGTCGCACTCTTTTGGAAAAGGGGCAGTCTCTCTGGGCCGAAATCGAAACCGGAAACACAACACTAGCTTTCTCCTCTAGTAACGAAGCACAGAAGTTATTTCCTGGTGGCTGCCATCCCAACCACGCTACACAACCACCGGCTTCAATCCAGATATCATTTATTACTCCTGATGTTGGCAGTGCTTATATGAGAGCGATCGGTGCTGGTGCAAAAACACTAGATGCTCCTAAAACCCAGCCTGGGGGACAAACAATTGCTCGTGTCCGCGATCCCAATGGTGTGCTGGTGTCGTTGGTGAGTGCCTAAGTAGCAAATTGCCTTCTATCGATCTAGATGGCTATGGGCAGCGCGATCGCCTTTTAGCAAGACGCAACCCACAAGGGTAAATTACGATGCTGCGTTTCTTGGCTGATAAGAACTTTAACAATCAGGTAATTCGTGGCGTTCTGCGTCGTAACAGTAATATTGATATTGTCCGTGTTCAGGATGTTGGATTGACTGAAGCAGACGATCCAACTGTATTAGAATGGGCAGTGCAAAACAGGCGTGTAGTCCTAACTCATGGTGTCGCGACGATGATAACTTTTGCTTATGAACGATTACAAGCAGGCTTGGCAATGCCTGGTTTATTTGAGATCGGTCGTCGTGTTTGGGTTGGTTTAACGATCGCAGAAATTTTATTGCTAGATGAATGTAGCTTAGAAGGAGAATAGGAAGGATAAGTCCGGTTCTTGCCTTTGCGTTAACGATTGGAGGCGATTAATTTGACTGACGTTGGCGTAGCCTGTCGTCGTTGATAAGCATTTGTTTTTTGTAGTCCCCAATCTAAAATTTGAAATTTTATGGATTCCAATGCTTTGCTGTGTGCAGCGATCGCCAATCACATTACCACCAATCCTCAAAAACGAATTACTTTTGCCCAATTCATGGACATGGCATTATACCACCCTGAATACGGCTACTATTCCAGCGATGCAGTCAAAATAGGCTTTAAAGATAGTGATTTTTTTACCTCTCCCAATCTCTGTTCTGACTTTGGCGAGTTACTCGCAGAACAATTTTTGCAAATGTGGGAGATTTTAGGAAAACCTGTACCCTTTTCTCTGGTAGAAATGGGAGCAGGTCAAGGATTGCTTGCATTGCATATCCTTAAATATCATCAGCTACACTACCCAGATTTTTTTACCGCCCTAGAGTACATAATTGTTGAAAAGTCTCCAACTTTAAGACAAGAACAGCAGCAACGCTTGCAAGATTTCCCTGTGCGTTGGTGTAATTTAGAGGAGATACCACCAAATGCGATCGCAGGTTGCTTTTTCTCTAACGAGTTAGTAGATGCTTTCCCCGTGCATCAATTCATCCTAGAAACAGGCGAACTCCGAGAAATTTATGTAACTACAGATAAGAATGAGAAAGAAACCAATGCCCCATGCCCCATGCCCCATGCCCCATACCCATCATTTATAGAAGTCACAGGGGAACCTTCAACGCCCCAACTAGCTGAATATTTAAACTTAGTGGAAATGAACTTTACCCAAAGTGCATATCCCGATGGCTACCGTAGTGAAATTAATTTAGCGGCTGGTGACTGGTTGAGTATAGTAGCAGACCGCTTGCAGCGCGGCTATGTGTTAACAATTGATTATGGCTACCCCGCCAGCCGTTACTACAATCCCAGGCGATCGCAAGGAACGTTACAGTGCTATTATCACCACCGCTTCCATGACAACCCTTATATTAATATTGGGCGACAAGATATAACTGCCCACGTTGACTTTACAGCTTTGGAACGCTGGGGCCAGAAGTGTAATTTAAAGAAAGTTGGTTTTATTCAGCAGGGATTATTTTTGATGGCATTGGGGTTAGGCGATCGGATTGCAGCCCTTTCCCAGCAAAAGCAACCTCTTTCGCAGCTACTACAGCATCGGGATGCACTACACCAACTTATAGACCCCACAGGACTCGGCGGTTTTGGAGTTTTAATTCAGAGCAAAGGTCTGGACAATACAGAAATTTCTCAACCATTAAAAGGATTGATTCTGCCAGAGTAAGTGTAAATTTGAAAAGTTAAGACTCTATTTAAGAATGCAGTATCAGTCTTATTTAGACTAGCATAACAGTGATTACTGTAAAGTTAAACACACTACCAAAGTAATAATTATGTCCACTCATGACCTGTTAATGCTAGTAACACTACTTACCCCTGGTATATTACTGTCAGTGATAATTATGTTAACTTTTGCTGCCGGTGGTTGATTGCCAGAGTCAGGAAGTAAGAAAACTGGGATTTAGGATTGTATTTTAAATTTCAAATAACTACTTCCCAACTAAATTTGAATCAAACAATGCGATGTTCACGATGGGCTATAACGCTCAATGACTCGCTCTAAGCGTTGGCGCAGCCTCTTTAAGAGTTGCTATGCCAAAAGCTTTACGCAACGCTTACGGTGACGCTGTACTAAAGGAACGTAAAAAATGAAGGTGGCATTTCTGGGAACTGGACTGATGGGACTACCAATGGCTCAAAGGTTATTAGCCGCAGATATACAGCTAGTTGCCTACAATCGTACCCCAGAAAAATTAGCATCACTACAAGCAGCTGGGGCTGAAATTGCTACACATCCCCGCCATGCCATTCGTGCTGCTGAGTGCGTAATTCTTATGCTGACTAATGCTCCAGCTATTTACAATGTGTTGCTTTCAGATACTGCTTGGCAAACTCTGGAAGGGCGCACGATTATCCAAATGGGAACAATTACGCCCACAGAAAGCCAGGAAATTAGAGATGCAGTTGTTGGGGGTGGTGGTGAGTACTTAGAAGCGCCCGTATTAGGGAGTATCCCAGAAGCAAAAGCTGGCAAGTTGAGTGTTATGGTAGGGGCCGAGCCAGAACAATACGAACGCCACTTGAAGTTACTCCAAAATTTTGGGACAGAACCTTTACTTATCGGGCCAGTGGGATCTGCGGCGGCGCTTAAATTGGCACTAAATCAATTAATAGCTTCTCTAACAACTAGCTTTGCTTTGAGTCTAGCTTTTGTCCAGCGTCAAGGTGTCGATGTAGATGTGTTTATGCAAATCTTGCGCGACAGTCCCCTCTACGCAGCTACCTTTGACAAAAAGCTACAACGGATGTTAGATGGCAATTATGCCGATCCCAATTTTCCCACAAAACACTTGCTTAAAGATACGGAATTATTTATCTCGGAAGCGAAATCTCGGAGTTTGGATCTCAGCAGTATTAAAGGAGTGCGGCAAATCTTGCAAACAGCTGTAAAAATGTCATTTGCTGATGATGATTACTCATCACTATTTTCAGTCATTAAAGAATGGGGAGAAGCGATCGGGGAATAAAGAATTTAAGCTTCATGTCACGCCTGAAAGCAGGGGAAACTAGGCGTTAACAGCCACGTATAAAGGGTTTTTACTCAAGCTTGAAGCATTAATTTTTGCATTTACTGTTCAATAAGCATTTATTGAATGAGCAAATTATGATACTCTAAACCGATTCAGTAATTGTCTTTTTGATTAAGTCGAAGTTAGGGTTGTGCGTAGTGCAACCCCAACTTGTGGTGCGCGTAGGCGTAGCCCGCACTTCTCTGCGAGACGCTGCGCGAACGACAAAGCTCAGTGACCACCGCAGGCATCGCATGAATCGACAGATGCAAAAAACTTACAATTTGATAACCCGCAACTTGGATTAATAGACGATCACTGACCATTAATAGTAGTTGAGCGAGGAAATGGTAGAGATTCAGGCGCAGACGAAGGCTGAGGTTCAGGTTGAGGATTGAGAAAATCCTGCCAAGTCTTAATTTGCTCTTGCGCTGCACTATAAGCAGCACTACCGCGTGGAATCGATTTGGCAATGTCAATGCCTCTAGCAATATCAGACTGACCTTGAGTGCGTGCTATTTCTAACAATTGCTGACTCCATTGGTCAATAGCCTGATTTGCATCCATACGTAAGATGCTATTGTTTGAAACTCGATCCGCCAGTCGTATTGCCTCAACCAAGGCTTCTGGAGTACCGGCGGCCCCCACTTCTTGGGCTTTTCTCCAGTTTTCTCTAGTGCGAATTTGCCCTTCCCAGTCATCGATCGCAGCTTGTGCTTCTTGTGAAAGCGCCCTTCCCGATGAAGCTATTTGTTGAGCTGTGCTAATGGCGGCGGTGAGATTGCCACTTTGGGCCAGTTCTTGTGCTCGATCTAAGTAAGGCTGATCTTGAATTCGCTCAATCTTTCCTGCCCAAGTACGAATTTTTTTGCGTGCTTCTGGATATAATGCACGACCTCGACGAATTTCGCTGGCCTGGGCGATCGCAGCTTGCAAGGAGTTAATATCCTCGAATATTGCAATCTGTTCGGCGCGGTCTAAGTAAGGTTGGTCTTCAATTGTCTCCACTTGGGCATTCCAGCGACCTATTTCTTGTCTAGCTTCTGCGCCTCTAGGGTTACTAGCAGGAATAAGCTGTACTTGGGCGATCGCTGCGTTTAAATTAGGGACTGTTCCCTGGCTAGCCAATATTCTTGCTTTTTCCAAATGGGCAACATCTTCAATTTCCAACTGCCAACGAGCAATTAGTTGCTGTGCTTCGTTATACACTGGTCTGGAAGGATCGATTTGTTGTGCTTGAGCGATCGCTGCCTCTAAACCAGAAACATTACCGAGCCAAGCACTTCTTTTTGCGTCAGCTATGGCAATAAAATCATCAGTTTCGCCTTGTAGTTTCGTACTTTCCGGTATTTGCCTAGCAATATTTAGCGCTTCATCCGCATCCTTTTTATCTAGTTTCGCCTGTGCCAATTCCAGCATTTTGCGTCCAAATGCCGGAACCGCTTCCTGAGCTTTTTGATAAATATAACTTTCTTGCCCAATGGACTCGGCTAACTTGATCGCTTCTAGGATGTTATCAACTACTTTACTGTTTGCTAAACTTTCGGCTTTTCCTAACTTATCGCCATCTTCCCGTGCTGTAGCAATCAGACGATTCAATTGGTCGTATTTAGTACCCGCCCAGTACTGGTTGTCTACGCGCAGCATTTTAGCGGATAACATGAACGCTGATTGCCAGCGCCGTTCCTTTACTTCGGCGATCGCACCATTGTATGTGGCTTCAGCCTTTGACCAAATTGACTGCCATTTGTCAACTTGTTCATCGACTAATTTATAAGCTGCTACATCTTCGGGTATTTTACGAGCAGTCGCGATCGCTTCCTCTAAATTACCAGTTTGGAAACTTTGATCGGCTAGCTTCAAAATATCCCGCGACCATTCTTCGATGAAACGATCGATTTCTCCATGCAACGGGTGATTTTGTGGTAGTTGCTTCACCAGAGCGATCGCTTGTAATAGGTCGTTCACTGTTTGCTTAGAAGCCGCTAACTGAGCGCAATGTAGCCGCACAGAAGCACTAGCTAGCGGCCAGAAAATCGAAGGGCAATTAGGGGCAGATGGCAACTTTAGCAGCATTGCCATTGCCAAGAATCCGACACTGCTGGGAATCAACATTAGTAGTACTAGCCACAATGTCCAGCTTTTCATCCAGCGTGGCCATTTTCCAGAAGTACTATTGAGTTGGGCAGTTTCCTCTGAATTACTATTTATAGGTAATCCTTTCTTATGGTTTTTTTTTCGCCGCTTCACTGACTTGGAGGTAGAACCAGTAGCTGGGACATCAAATGGCTGAGTTTCACCGAATTGTTCTGTTCGGGATAATCTTTTGCTTTGATCTGGCTCTCTTCCACTGGCTGAAGACCAACTGTCTGGAATATCCCGCTCTGTCATCTCTCACACCAAAATAATTGAATAGCGCTCTGTTTTAGGTTGATAATTCCATTGTTGACATAGTAACTTTCTCGTCATTAAAAAGCTACTTTTTTGATTATCTCTCTCCACAGAGTACCATTATCAATCTCAAAAATCAGTGCTATTTTATACTTTATCCTCAAACAGCAGATTCGGCTTGCAAATCGGAAATTAGTTGAGCTAACTGATCGCTACTTGCCTGGTAGACGTTGCCGCAAAAGTCGCAAGTTGCTTCGGCACCATCATCCTTGATAATCATATCTTGCAGTTCAGCTTCTCCCAAAATCTTTAGTGCCCCCAAAACGCGATCGAAAGAGCAACCACAGTGGAAGCGCAACATTTGGCGTTCGGAAAAGATTTCCAACCCCATATCTCCCAATAAGTCATCAAAGATTTCAGGTAACGTCTTGCCAGCTTGCAACAATGGCGTAAATCCTGCTAAACTAGCAACCCGTGATTCCAATGTGTCTACTAAGGCTTCGTCTCTAGCGGCTTTGGGCAATACTTGTATCAGTAATCCTCCAGCAGCAGTTACTCCCGCTGCTCCCACAAAGACACCTAAAACTAAAGCCGAAGGTGTTTGTTCAGAATTCACCAGATAATGAGCTATATCATCACCAATTTCGCCAGAAACTAGTTCTACCGTACTAGAGTAAGGATAACCACGACCGATATCCCGCACAACGTAGAGGTAGCCGCCACCCACAGCACCACCAACATCTAATTTACCTTTAGCATTAGGAGGCAATTCTATAGATGGATTGCCGACATATCCGCGTACTGTACCATCTAAACCTGCGTCTACTAATATGCCACCCAAAGGCCCATCGCCCTTCACCCGAACATTTACCCTCGATCCAGTCCGCTTCATACTAGAGGCCATTAACAAGCCCGCTGTCATAGTCCGACCCAGTGCTGCCGTTGCCACATAAGAAAGCTTGTGGCGCTGCCGTGCTTCTTCTGTTAAACGTGTGGCGATCGCACCTACGGCACGAATTCCACCTTCGGCTGCTGTTGCACGAATTAACTGATCCGCCATGAATAACCTTACATTTCTTAACAAGTTCACTTTTTCTATTCTAAGTTCTCTGCTGCAAGAAAAGTAACGTAGTCGGGTGTTACGCAAATAAACGGCTGTCATTGGTCATTGGTCATTAGTTATTTGCAAAGGACATAGACGCGCTAGCGGCTTCCCGCAGGGTAGGACTGATAACTAATGACAAAAACTATTTGCAATATTAGAAATAGCGATGTCTTATCTTTAGGTAATCCAAGAAAAATGCTGGGTAATTTTCAACAAAGCCAACTACGGATTGAAATTGAAGCATCAACAGATGCAATTCGTGATAGTCTGCTGCATCCCGTGCAACTAAAAAAATGGCTTTTAGGACAACGTTTTGCGCCAGGAATGCCAGAAGAACTACTTCCCGGATTCCAGTTTACAACCTGGACTGGGCCAATCGCGATTCATCATCAAGTAAAGGTTGTCAAATCCAATTGCCTTCGCTTACTACTCAGCGGAGGCATTGACGGGTTCCACGAATGGTACTGGGGAGAAGGTTGGGTACAGTCCCGCTTGGAAGGAGTTTCAATTTTGCCCTTGAATTTGGGTCAAACACTCAGCTTGTTGAGCTTGCGTCAGTTTTTAGCAACTCAAGAACGTTGAATTGACTAAATGTAGGGACAAGGGGATTTTCCTTGTCTCTATGTGTTTTATCAACCAGCCTAAAAATCTGTAAGTAGCCTTGCTTTTCTCAAAACAAATGTTAGAACAGTCTCTTCTTGAAAAATAATGTCGATCGCATCCCCAGTCCTCACAACTTGCCCAGTATTTCTTAATTCTAGTTTTAGAATAGTACCAGCTTCCGAGGTACGAATCACACTTTTTTGCAGTTCTGTCAATACTTGTTTTAGGTCTTTTTGAGCGTTGTTGATTGATGAGTAAATCTCAATTTCACGCAGAAGCAGACTCTTTTTTTCTTGGTTCAATCTTGCTAAACTGACTTCTCCTGTAGCACGTTCTTCAGCTATTTTCTCTGTTGCGATTGCTAACACTGCATTACTCGGATTCACTACCGCTAAAGCCCGATTTTTTCGAGCGCTCGCTGCTTCTACAGATCGCTGTTGTCGCTCAATCACTTGTTTTTGGCTTTCTACAGCAGATGTTTGCGACTCCAGGGATTGTTGTTGTTGATCAACCGCTAGTTGGGCTTCTTCTAGTTGATTCAAAGAAATCGAGCCAGATTGGGCTATGTTTTATAGCGATCGCGCTTGACAATAGCTGCTTTTAATGTTGCCTCAGTAGCTTTAGTATTTGCTTGGGCTGATTGTAAATCGGTTTGCGCTTTTTGCAATTCATCTTCGGCAATTTTAATATTAGCTTCAGCTTCTTGAACATCGCTATTAGCGGTGACTTTTCTATCTTGATAGTCGCGTTGGGTGCGATTCATATCTGCTTTGGCTGAAGCAACAGTGCGATCGCTGCGGTCAGTTTCAGCTGCAATTTGCCCATCTAAAGCGCGAATTTGGGCATTGAGTTGAGCCAGTTGCTGTTGGTTTTGTTGAATATTCCCGATGAGTTGGCTTTTTTTAGTTTGGAGTTGAGAAGAGTCAATGTAGGCGATCGCATCTCCTTTTTTCACTACTTGATTCTCTTTCACCAAGATATTTTTAACAGTTCCCTCCATCCTCGCTTGTACTATCCGTATTTCACCGTAGGGTCTGACAGTAGCGGCGGCTTTAACTGTGACGTTGTACTTGGTGAGGGCGGCAAGAATAACAGCTATACCAAAAGTGCTGACTAGAAATAGCCCACCCAGAGTTGTCCAAAGACTAATGGGGGGAAGGAATTCATCGCTTTTAACTGGGCGGAGAAAGTCTGAATTAGGGTCGCTAATCATGAGTGCTTAATATTACTTGTCTTTTATAGTTCCCTGTACCTTAGCAATTCAACCCTAATTCATGAAAACCGCGAATTTAATGAAGATATCGTGGGTTTAAATCATTATTGATTTCAGCGTAACTACTGGTGTATTTTTTTACAATTGCATAAATTGGATATAGGCAAACAAATTGCTGAGGCTAAGTTTAACGATAGTTTGTGAAGAACAATTATTTCCAATTATCCAACAAGGAGTTTTCGAAAATGCAATCTAAGACTAATGAACTACTTTTCACCGAAATCTCTGCTGAAGAAGCTGCTGCTATTAATGGTGGCGGCTGGGTAACTGTAATGAAACTTATCTGGAAAGCTGGTAGATGGGTTTGGACAGCCGTTTCAGTCTGGGAGGCATTTGATAGTGTCAAGAACTTCTTTAATAGAAAGTAAATCCCACCAAAAACTTTAAAGTCTGATGATTACTTAATCAACAATTTATTTTTACTCTAAATCATTCCTAATTACTCAACAAGGAGATTCCAAAATGCAACCTACTACTAATCAAAAACTTTTTACCGAAATCACTGCTGAAGAAGCTGCGAATATAAATGGAGGTAATTTTTTTCAGCCAATGACTAATTGGATTAACGATAGAATTAACGAAACAAATAAAGCAGTACAGACTGTTGTAAATTATTATAGGTTTAGACCCTGGCGTTAAGATGCTTTAGTTAATTTTTTAGGATTCATATAGACTCCTAAAAAATTAAAGTATCACCAAAAAAAAGGAGAAAAAATGCAATTTATTACTAAAAAACAACTTTTCACAGAAATCACTGCTGAAGAGGCAGCAAAAGTTAACGGTGGTGGCTTTTTTACTAACTTTGTTAATTTTTTGAATAAAATATTGAAGGAAAATTATAAACTAAATCCCAATATTTTTCAAAAGTCAAAATATGAATAAATACAGGGCTATTTATATGATTAAAAGTACAAGTCAAATCAACTATCAAAATAAATAGCAATAATTGACTTTTTTGACTCAATTTAAAAAAGGCTCCTGTAAAAATACAGGAGCCTTTTTTAATCTAATTTGTTATTTTTTATATATGTTGATAAAAACTTTTTTTTAAACAACATATATGAAGCTATTTTTTCGTGATATAAGAGTATGTTTAATGAATTATCCAAATGTTTTACAACATAGCGAAGAAGATTGTGGTGCTGCTTGTCTTGCTACTATTGCCAAACATTATAAACGTAATCTCAACATTAATTGTATCCGCGAAGCAGTAGGAACTGGACAACAAGGAACTACATTATTAGATTTAAGACAAGGAGCAGAAATACTGGGATTAAATGCTCACACAGTTAAAGCATCACCTGAAATACTCAATAGAATGAATGAAGCACCATTACCAGCAATCATTCACTGGATGGGGTATCACTGGGTTGTTTTGTATGGTCAAAAAAGCGGAAAATATGTAATTGCCGATCCAGCCGTAGGCGTTCGTTATCTTTCCAAAAAAGAGTTAGCCGAGGCTTGGACGAACTGGGTAATACTTTTATTAGAGCCTGATGCAACTCGCTTTTTTGTCCAACCTGAAGATAAAATTAGCGGCTTTGGACAATTTATTCAGCGAGTTTTACCTTATAGAGGCATTATTGCTCAAGCCTTGCTTTATACTTTAGTTTTGGGTTTACTCTCTTTGGCTTCCCCATTTCTTATTCAAATTCTTACTGACGATGTGTTAGTCAGAGGTGATATCAAATTACTAAATGCTGTAGTTATTGCTGTTGTAGTAATGAATATTGTTAGCAGTAGCCTCAGATTAGTGCAATCTAACTTGATTGCTCACTTTGCTCAACGCTTAGAATTAGGTTTAATTCTAGAATTTGGACGACAAATTCTGCACTTACCGCTTTCATATTATGAATCACGCCGTAGTGGTGAGATTGTCAGTAGATTACGAGATATTCAAGAAATTAATCAATTAGTTTCACAAGTAATTAGCTCACTTCCTGCAAGTATATTTATTGCCTTTGTTTCTCTAGGTTTCATGATTTTTTATAGTTGGAAGCTCACCATTATTTCTCTCCTAATACTTCCTCTAATGATGCTATCTACATTAGTTTTTCAGCCCACACTACGACAAAAAACTCGTAATTTGTTCGCATCAGAGGCAGAAAATCAAGGCGTTCTTGTGGAAAGTTTTAAAGGCGCACTCACACTCAAAACTACTACCGCAGCGCCTCAATTCTGGGAAGAATTTCAAAGTCGCTTTGGCACAGTGGCAAATCTCACCTTTCGCACTATGCAAATTGGGATTATTAACAATACTTTCTCTGGTTTAGTTTCCGCTCTTGGTAGTGTCAGCTTGCTTTGGTTTGGCAGCAACTTAGTGATTGCCAATGAAATCAGTATAGGTCAATTATTAGCCTTCAATGGTATGGTTGAGAATGTTCTAAATTTAGTCAGTGAGTTAGTAAGGTTTAATGATGAATTAATCCGAGCTAAGACTGCAACCCAACGCCTCACAGAAGTCATCGATGCTACACCAGAAAATCAAAGAGATACTAAAAAGCCTTTTGCTAAAATTATTGATAATTCCCACATAATTTGTACAAATATAAACTTTCATCACGCAGGTAGAGTTGACCTTTTAGAAGACTTCTCCGTGGCTATTCCTGGTGGTAAAGTTACCGCCCTCATTGGTAAATCCGGCTGTGGTAAAAGTACGCTGTCGAAACTGATTGCTGGCTTATATCCGCCTCAATCTGGTAATATTCGTATTGGCATTTATAATCTACAAGACCTTTCTTTAGATTGTCTCCGTCAACAGGTTATTTTGGTTCCCCAAGAAGCACACTTTTGGAGTCGGTCAATTTTGGAAAACTTCCGTTTAGGTTCGCCTCACGTCACTTTTGAGGAAATTGTTACCGCTTGTCAAATTGCGGGGGCTGATGATTTTATCAGCAAGCTACCCGATAAATATCAAACCGTTTTAGGTGAATTTGGCGCGAATATCTCTGGCGGGCAAAGGCAACGACTGGCGATCGCACGCGCTTATAGTAAACAAACCACCAGTTTTGATTTTAGATGAATCAACTGCGGGACTCGACCCTGTGAGTGAAGCAGAGGTTTTAGATAAGCTGCTCTTTTACCGTCAAGGCAAAACCACAATTCTGATCAGCCACCGCCCTAGAGTCATCAATCGGGCTGATTGGATTGTACTGTTAGATCAAGGTAAATTGAAAATACAAGCGTCTCTAAAGAAGTTACGCCACCAACCAGGTGAGCATTTAGATTTTTTAAATCCTTAAATTACTTTTAATCTTCAGCCATCAAAGCGTATATCAGTGCCATCATCATATTTCAGGTATTCTTCAAAGGCTAGTTTTGGGGTGGCTATAATCATGCTTCCCCTTTTAAATTTTTACCTTGGTTTGACGACTAACACTGAACAATTAGCCTCTTCTACAACTTGACTGCTAACAGAACCCTGAACAATTCGTTTCATCCCCATCAAGCCCCGACTGCCAATTACGATCAAGTCAGTTTTATAAATATTGGCAAGACGAATAATTTCTTCAGCGGGATCGCCAGTTACTAACTCTAACTCACTTCTGGCTGATAACTTTTCCTGATATAATTGCAGTTGCTTTTCAATATGAAAATAAGAAAACGTTGGGGACTCTGGCTGAGGGCGATCGGCAGGTAGTTCCATTTCTGACTCTGGGGTGAGAAACACATGACACAGAATAACCTTGGCGTCTTTTGAAAACACCAAACTATCTAAAGCTTGAATTACTCGTTCTGAAATATCCGAACCATCCAGAGCTACCAAAACACTATTTAGCACTGCTCTCGTCTCCTAAAGAGTAGACCCCTTACATACATAAGTATCTAGCAAAATTAGTCGGCAGTGACACTAAACTAATTTTTTATTTGACAACTTAAGTTTAGATATTTGAGGCTACGCCATAGGTCAGCTAGTTTTACGCCACTTTCATCATACGAACGGGTTGTAGCAACTTTTCTGGAGAAGCTTTTCACGAGTTTTTGAGAGAGGAAAACCCTCTCCCAGCAACTACTGTCGGCAATGCCCCACTCGTGCTTAAAAAATAGCTGAAGGTAGGATAGCAAATGGTGTGCTTTAGCGTAGCTTACCGTAGGTATCGTTATCCAAACTTCCAGTTATGATAAAAAATTAAGCATTCCAAATCACTATTCTTGCTGAATTCGGCGTCGGACTGAATCAGCATGAGAAGGTAAACCTTCTGCTGTTGCTAGCACATCTATGGCACCAGCCACATTTTGCAGTGCGGTTTGGGAGTATTGAATAATACTAGAATGTTTAAGGAAAGTTTCAACACCCAATGCCGAAGCAAAGCGGGCAGCACCAGAAGTTGGCAAGGTATGATTAGGACCTGCCAAATAGTCTCCTACAGCTTCTGGTGTTGAGTAACCCAAAAAGATTGCCCCAGCGTGGCGAATCTGTGGTAAAAGTGCCCAAGGGTCTTTGACTTCTAATTCCAGGTGTTCGGGGGCAAATTCATTTGAGAGTTCTGCTGCGGCTTGGAGCGATTCCACAAGGATAATCAAACCGTAGTGAGCGATCGCTTTTTCTGTATCTATTCGCCGTGGATGATCGACTAGCTGTCTTTCCAAAGCTAATTGCACATTTTTCGCCAAAGCCGCATCTGTCGTCAGCAAAATTGCTGCCGCCATTGGATCGTGTTCGGCTTGGGCTAGCAAGTCAGCAGCTACATGCACCGGATTTGCGGTTTCATCGGCAATCACTAGCACTTCGCTAGGGCCTGCTAAAGAATCAATGCCAACGATGCCATAGACAAGTTTTTTCGCTAGGGTGACATAAATGTTACCAGGGCCAGTAATCACATCCACTTTTGGAATTGTTTCTGTACCATAAGCTAAAGCGGCGATCGCTTGTGCGCCCCCAATACGATAAATTTCTTGCACCCCTGCTTCTTGGGCAGCTACCAAGACTGCTGGGTTAATAGCACCCCCTGGCCCTGGTGGTGTTACCATCACCACGTGCGGTACAGCAGCAACATGAGCCGGAATTGCATTCATTAGCACTGTACTGGGATAGGCGGCACGGCCACCAGGCACATACAACCCGGCTCGGTCTACAGGGGTGTAGCGTTTGCCCAGTACTACTTCATCGTCACCAAAGTGTACCCAGCTTTTTGGTACTCGCTGACGATGAAACGCTTCAATTTGGCGGCAAGCTAGCCGAACTGCATTCAACAACTCTTTTGATATCTGTTGATAGGCTGCATCCAATTCCGAGCCTGTAACTCTGAGTTCTTCTGCTTTCAGGGTTTGTTTGTCAAATTCGTCCGTGTAATGCAATACAGCTTTGTCGCCTTGGCGCTTCACTGCTTGCAAAATTTCCCGCACCGTCGCTTCTTTGTGAAGTACCTGTTCGTCATGGGTGCGATCGCAGATCCGTTGTAGTTCTGCTCTAACGTCTGCCTGCTGAGTAATAATTCGCAGCATGGAGTAAGGACAATGCCAAAATTATAATATTGCCACCTGAGATTTAGTATTGCTCTTGACCCACTGGGGTGTGCAAGCTGACTCTAATTCTCTTCTCTAGCTTAACCTGGATTTTTTTGATACTCTCAAGGCTACCAGCGTATAGTTTGCTTGAGAAGGCGACTTAATTGCTCAATCCGACAAGCCTTGACTGGCTAGCGGTAGGAAGCAGGTGTGCCATTTCCCACTCCCGTTACACCATTTCCCTCAATCCTTGGGGATGCAGATGGTATGTTTACACATCCAATCCTCTGAATTTACAGGGCTTATGGTTGGAGTATAATTTTTACTTATTTCCCTAACTTTTACTAATTAATGTGTGTACAGGCACGATATATTGGTTCTATACTTGACAACCCCTGAGATTTAGCTCTTTACAGTTCCTGCCTCTAAATAATACATTTGGTTTACGGACAAATTATATTTATTGGCAATCACATTGCTTAATCAGGTTGTAATCGGTTAGGGTGAAATTTATTTAGATGTATTTTAGTTTAACGCATTTCCTCAATTGACGAAATACTGAATTGGCGAGTATAGACTATAGAACTAATACTAATAATGTAATGACGATCTTCATTCATGCCCACCAATACCTAATTCCATAATTTTTTTAGGAAATTATAATATTGGCAATTTGAATGCTATATTAGTAAGTCTAGTAGTGTGTGTACATAATTAATAATCGTATTTTTGGAATTGACTGTGGCGAATACAAAGTCTGCTCTTAAGCGTGCCCAAATCGCAGAACGTAACCGACTGCGTAATAAATCTTACAAATCAGCAGTCAAGACGCTGATGAAAAAATATCTCAATGCTGTAGCTGCTTATACAGCTAATCCTACCCCAGAATTAAAACAAGAAGCACAGGCTCGGTTATCCGAGGCTTATGGGAAAATTGATAAGGCGATCAAACGAGGTGTTCTTCACCCAAATAATGGGGCAAGGAAAAAATCCAGATTGGCTCACAGACTAAAACCCCTCACACAAACAGCTGAGTAGTCATTGGTAATTTGTCCTTAGTCATTAGTCATTGGTAACAAAACAAACGACAAATGACGAAGGACAAACAACATAGACGCGCCAGCGGCTTCCCGCAGGGTAGGACAAAAGATGCAACTGATAGACACGCACGTACATCTCAACTTTGATAGTTTTCAGCCGGATTTAGCAATAGTGCGATCGCGGTGGCAAGAAGCAGGTGTAGTGCGTTTAGTGCATTCCTGTGTTCACCCGGAGGAGTTTTCCAGTATTCAATCTATAACCCAAGAGTTTCCTGAGATTAGTTTTGCTGTAGGATTACATCCTTTAGATGCTGATAAATGGAATAGCGAGACAGCTGAGAAAATCAAAACTTTAGCGAGTTCTGACTCAAAAGTGGTAGCAATTGGGGAAATGGGTCTGGATTTTTACAAAGCTGATAACTATGAGCAACAGTATCTGGTGTTTGAGTCCCAGTTGGCGATCGCATCTGAACTAAACTTACCAGTGATTATCCACTGCCGTGATGCTGCGGTGGCAACCAAAGAAGTGTTGCAAAAATGGCGGCAACTCAAAGGAGAAAGAGTGCGGGGTGTGATGCATTGCTGGGGAGGAACACCTGAAGAAACTCAATGGTTTCTCGATTTAGGCTTTTATATCAGCTTTAGCGGAACAGTGACATTCAAAAGTGCTAAAGCGATCCAATCTTCTGCGGCGATGGTGAGTAGCGATCGCCTACTGATTGAAACAGACTGCCCATTTCTCGCTCCAGTTCCGAAACGGGGCGAGAGGCGCAACGAGCCTGCCTACGTACTTTATGTAGCCGAGCAAGTAGCTAAACTGCGTCAGGAAACGGTAGAGGCGATCGCTCATCAAACCACCCAAAATGCTTGTGAATTATTCGGTCTGTCAATATAAAGTGTGTCCTAGTATCTTTTGTTAAGTTGTGTTAAAAAAAATAAACCTAGAGGGGGACAAAAATATGCTAATATTATTGCCTCAAAAAGATTTTGCTTGCGCCATAATAATAGAGGAAGGAGCATAAAACTTTTCATCTTAAATTTTCCATACTGTTATGGCTTGCCCATCCTCAAAATCTCTACAAGTGGATGCTCTCCAGGCATTACTAACCGTACCAACCTAAATTGAGCTAGACTTTTGCACAACATCTGTTTAGTGTGTATTGAACCTATTCAAAATCGTTAAAGAAAAATTGCCTTGTGAGTATAATCCAGCAAAATGAAGTTATTCTGATTCAAAATCGACAAGGTGCGGATCGTTCCCTCAGTCTTAGGATATCTAAGAATATCACTGAGAGTATCAACAGCGGGGTGGATTTCAAACACACTGTGTAGAGCTGCGTCAGCAAATTAACGCGCTTTTTGGAGGGGAAGTGAAGAAAGTAAATCAAATTCAGGAATATTTTAACTGGATATTCTTTTTGAAATGGGCATTGGGAAGCCAGTGCTTTGAGTGGCTTTGGCAACTTGTACCGCTTCGAGGAAGTAAGCTATGCATAGCGTCTGCGGCTAGACAAGCAACTGGCGTCATTCGGTATGAGATGCAGGAGGAAAAGACTTTCAGCAAGTTTTCCCCCGATTTCATAGTACCGAGTGCCTATTACTTAGTCCCTATTAGGGGTGATTGCTTCCTTGTCAAAATTGCTCATTCCAGCCAGATTTAATCGCTGGAGTCTACACCCATAAATTACAAGTGTCTAAGAAAAAGTTCCCAAACAGCTAAGGACACTGGCTAGCAGTGGGAAGCGTCAAAAAGCAGTGTCCAAGGGAAAATTGTACCAGGTTGACAAAGGAAGAGGCATGACTAAAGAAACATATATGGAACCCGCCTTTCTATTGCCCGACTTGATTGAAATCCAGCGCTCAAGTTTTCGCTGGTTTTTAGAAGAAGGGCTGATAGAAGAACTGAACTCCTTTAGTCCTATTACAGATTATACGGGTAAATTAGAACTGCACTTTTTGGGTCATAACTACAAACTCAAGGAGCCAAAGTACAGCGTCGAAGAAGCCAAACGGCGGGATAGTACTTATGCTGTGCAAATGTATGTTCCCACACGGTTGATTAATAAGGAAACCGGGGAAATCAAAGAGCAAGAGGTATTCATTGGTGATTTGCCTTTAATGACCGATCGCGGCACGTTTATTATTAACGGAGCCGAGCGGGTAATTGTCAACCAAATAGTGCGATCGCCAGGGGTTTATTACAAATCAGAAATCGACAAAAACGGGCGGCGTACTTATTCAGCTAGCTTAATTCCCAACCGGGGTGCATGGCTGAAATTTGAAACAGACCGTAACGATTTGGTGTGGGTACGGATTGACAAAACCCGCAAACTATCAGCGCAGGTACTACTAAAAGCTTTAGGGTTATCAGACAACGAAATCTTTGATGCCTTACGCCATCCAGAGTATTTCCAAAAAACCATCGAAAAAGAAGGGCAGTTTTCTGAAGAAGAAGCCCTGATGGAGTTATATCGGAAACTGCGTCCTGGTGAACCACCCACAGTATTAGGTGGACAACAACTCCTAGATTCTCGTTTCTTTGACCCAAAACGTTATGACCTTGGTCGCGTTGGACGGTACAAACTCAACAAGAAATTGCGCCTTTCTGTTCCCGACACAATGCGCGTGTTAACTCCTGGCGATATCTTGGCAGCTGTAGATTACCTAATCAACCTAGAATATGATATAGGTAATATTGACGACATTGACCATTTAGGTAATCGCCGGGTGAGAAGCGTCGGTGAATTGCTCCAAAACCAAGTGCGGGTAGGGTTAAACCGCTTAGAAAGAATCATTCGGGAGCGGATGACGGTATCCGATGCTGAAGTGCTAACTCCCGCTTCCTTGGTGAACCCCAAACCATTGGTAGCAGCAATTAAAGAATTCTTTGGTTCCAGTCAGTTAAGTCAGTTCATGGATCAAACCAATCCTCTGGCGGAACTGACCCACAAACGCCGTTTGAGTGCCCTTGGTCCTGGTGGTTTAACCCGCGAACGCGCTGGATTTGCAGTGCGAGATATACATCCTAGTCACTATGGACGCATTTGCCCCATTGAGACACCAGAAGGTCCAAACGCCGGATTGATTGGCTCTTTGGCAACCCATGCAAGGGTAAATCTGTACGGCTTCTTAGAAACACCATTTAGACCTGTAGAAAATGGGCGAGTTAGATTTGATCTACCTCCAGCCTACATGACAGCCGATGAAGAAGACGACCTACGGGTTGCTCCTGGAGACATTCCTGTAGATGAAACTGGGCACATTATTGGTCCACAAGTACCAGTCCGGTATCGCCAAGAATTTTCCACCACAACACCAGAACAGGTGGACTACGTAGCAGTATCTCCCGTACAGATTGTGTCGGTAGCAACCAGCATGATTCCTTTCTTGGAGCATGATGACGCTAACCGAGCGCTGATGGGATCGAACATGCAACGGCAAGCAGTCCCCCTACTCAAACCAGAGCGTCCTTTGGTGGGTACTGGTTTGGAAGCCCAAGGAGCAAGAGACTCTGGGATGGTGATTGTATCGCGCACCGATGGCGATGTTACTTATGTAGATGCTACAGAAATTCGCGTCCGTCCTAAACCTAACACCCCCGAAATTAAATACATCCTTTCCAAGTATCAACGTTCCAACCAAGACACCTGTTTAAATCAGAAACCTCTCGTCCGCATTGGTGAACGGGTTGTTGCTGGTCAGGTATTGGCTGATGGCTCCTCCACTGAAGGTGGTGAATTGGCGCTAGGACAAAATATCGTCGTTGCCTATATGCCTTGGGAAGGGTACAACTACGAAGATGCAATTTTAATCTCTGAAAGACTGGTGCAGGATGATGTTTACACCTCAATTCACATTGAAAAATATGAAATTGAAGCTAGACAAACCAAACTGGGGCCAGAAGAAATTACCAGAGAAATTCCCAACGTCGGGGAAGATGCCTTGCGCCAGTTGGATGAACAGGGAATCATTCGCATTGGGGCATGGGTAGAAGCTGGTGATATCTTGGTAGGAAAAGTCACACCAAAAGGTGAATCTGACCAACCGCCAGAAGAAAAACTGTTACGTGCCATCTTTGGTGAGAAAGCACGGGATGTGCGAGACAATTCTCTGCGAGTACCAAACGGTGAAAAAGGCCGCGTAGTTGATGTGCGCTTGTTTACTCGCGAACAAGGCGATGAACTGCCACCAGGAGCCAATATGGTAGTCCGGGTGTATGTAGCTCAAAAACGTAAAATCCAAGTTGGTGACAAAATGGCAGGACGCCACGGTAATAAAGGGATTATTTCTCGGATATTACCGGCAGAAGATATGCCTTATTTGCCCGATGGTTCACCAGTGGACATTGTACTCAACCCCTTGGGCGTACCCAGTCGGATGAACGTCGGACAAGTATTTGAATGCCTGTTGGGTTGGGCTGGTCAAACCTTGGGAGTGCGATTTAAGATTACTCCCTTTGATGAAATGTATGGGGAAGAGTCATCTCGCCGAATCGTACATGGCAAATTGCAAGAAGCACGAGACGAAACAGGGAAAGACTGGGTATATAACCCAGATAACCCAGGCAAAATCATGGTGTATGACGGTCGTACAGGTGAACCCTTTGACCGAGCAATTACCATTGGTGTGGCTTATATGCTGAAACTGGTGCATTTGGTGGATGATAAGATCCACGCCCGTTCTACAGGCCCATACTCACTGGTGACTCAGCAACCCTTGGGTGGTAAAGCACAACAAGGTGGTCAGAGGTTTGGAGAAATGGAAGTGTGGGCATTGGAAGCCTTTGGTGCAGCTTACACCTTACAGGAATTGCTCACAGTTAAATCTGACGATATGCAAGGACGGAATGAAGCGTTAAATGCGATCGTTAAAGGTAAGGCAATTCCTCGACCTGGAACTCCAGAATCCTTTAAGGTGCTAATGCGTGAGCTGCAATCATTGGGGTTAGATATTGCCGTACACAAGGTAGAAACTCAAGCAGACGGCAGTTCCCTAGATGTGGAAGTCGATTTGATGGCAGACCAATCAGCCCGTCGTACACCTCCTCGACCAACTTATGAATCTCTTTCTCGCGAATCGCTAGAAGACGACGAATAATCAATAGTCATTAGTCCTTAGTTCTTTGTCATTAGCAAAAGACTAAGGACTAATGACCAATGACCAATGACTAATGACTAATGACTAAATATGAGACCTGCCCAAACTAATCAGTTTGACTACGTAAAAATCGGCTTGGCTTCCCCTGAACGCATTCGTCAGTGGGGCGAGAGAACATTGCCTAATGGTCAGGTAGTTGGTGAAGTTACCAAACCAGAGACGATTAACTACCGAACTCTCAAGCCAGAGATGGATGGCTTATTTTGTGAGCGCATCTTTGGGCCAGCAAAAGATTGGGAATGCCATTGTGGCAAGTATAAAAGAGTCCGTCATAGAGGTATTGTCTGCGAACGCTGTGGGGTAGAAGTCACCGAGTCACGCGTGCGTCGCCACCGCATGGGCTATATTAAACTCGCCGCACCAGTAGCTCACGTTTGGTATCTCAAAGGCATTCCTAGCTATATTTCCATCTTGTTAGATATGCCCTTACGGGATGTCGAGCAGATTGTTTATTTCAACTCTTATGTTGTCCTGAGTCCAGGTAATGCCGAAACTTTAACTTACAAACAGCTACTGAGTGAAGATCAGTGGTTGGAAATAGAAGACCAAATTTATAGCGAAGATTCTCAGCTGCAAGGCGTAGAGGTGGGCATTGGTGCTGAAGCACTGTTGCGCTTGCTTGCCGATATTAATTTAGAACAAGAAGCTGAAAGCCTACGCGAAGAAATTGGTAATGCCAAGGGGCAAAAAAGAGCCAAGTTAATTAAGCGACTGCGGGTAATTGACAATTTTATCGCCACTGGTTCCAAACCAGAATGGATGGTAATGGCAGTTATTCCCGTGATTCCCCCCGACTTGCGCCCAATGGTGCAACTAGATGGCGGACGGTTTGCCACCAGCGATTTAAATGATTTGTATCGGCGGGTAATTAACCGCAACAATCGTTTGGCACGCTTGCAAGAAATTTTGGCACCTGAGATTATTGTGCGGAACGAAAAGCGGATGCTGCAAGAAGCAGTAGATGCTTTGATTGACAATGGTCGTCGGGGACGCACTGTGGTAGGAGCAAATAATCGACCTCTAAAATCTTTGTCCGACATTATTGAGGGTAAGCAAGGACGTTTCCGACAAAACTTGTTAGGTAAACGGGTTGACTATTCTGGGCGTTCGGTTATTGTCGTCGGGCCAAAACTGAAAATTCACCAGTGCGGTTTGCCTAGAGAAATGGCAATTGAGCTATTTCAACCATTTGTGATTAACCGCCTGATTCGTAGCGGGATGGTAAATAACATCAAAGCTGCGAAAAAGCTGATATCCCGTAACGATCCCAGTGTTTGGGATGTGCTGGAAGAGGTGATTGAAGGACACCCTGTGATGCTAAACAGGGCGCCAACATTGCATCGCTTGGGCATTCAGTCTTTTGAACCAATTTTAGTAGAAGGTAGAGCGATTCAACTTCATCCTCTCGTCTGTCCAGCGTTTAACGCCGACTTTGACGGCGACCAAATGGCGGTACACGTCCCATTATCGTTAGAAAGTCAGGCTGAAGCGCGGTTATTGATGTTGGCTTCTAATAATATTTTGTCACCAGCCACAGGTAAACCCATTATCACGCCTAGCCAAGACATGGTGTTAGGGGCATATTACTTAACAGCAGAAAATCCCGGTGCAACAAAAGGCGCAGGAAAGTACTTTTCTTCACTAGAGGATGTAATTATGGCTTTCCAGCAGGAGCAAGTTGACTTGCACGCCTATATATATGTGCGGTTTGACGGTGAAATAGAATCAGATCAACCGGATACAGAACCCGTGAAAGTGACGGAGAACGAAGATGGTACCCGCACATTACTCTATAAGTTCCGTCGAGTCAGACAAGACGCTAAAGGCAATGTAATTTCTCAGTATATATATACCACTCCCGGTCGCGTTATTTACAATAATGCTATTCAGGAAGCACTTGCAAGCTAAAAGTGAGGAGTGAAAAGTTAAGAGTTAGGAGTTATTAATTACAAACTCCTAACTCCTAACTCCTAATTATTAATTTAGGACTAATGACTAATGACTAACGAAAAAATGATTTTTCGCAATCGGGTGGTTGATAAAGGTCAACTGAGAAATTTAATTTCTTGGGCCTTTACATATTATGGTACGGCGCGAACCGCAGTAATGGCGGACAAACTGAAAGATTTAGGATTTCGCTACGCTACCAAAGCAGGGGTTTCCATCAGTGTAGATGACTTGATGGTGCCACCAACTAAGCGATTGCTCTTAGAAGCAGCCGAAGAAGAAATTCGCGCCACTGAAACCCGTTACCAACGGGGCGAAATCACGGAAGTAGAACGTTTCCAAAAGGTAATCGATACTTGGAATGGTACTAGTGAAGCCTTGAAGGATGAAGTAGTAGTTCACTTCAAGAAGACTAATCCCTTAAACTCCGTATACATGATGGCATTCTCTGGGGCACGGGGTAACATCTCTCAAGTGCGGCAGTTGGTGGGGATGCGGGGATTGATGGCAGATCCCCAAGGGGAAATTATCGATTTGCCGATTAAAACCAACTTCCGTGAAGGACTCACTGTGACGGAATACATTATTTCGTCTTACGGTGCCAGAAAAGGATTGGTGGATACTGCGTTGCGGACGGCTGACTCTGGTTATCTAACGCGCCGATTGGTGGACGTATCCCAGGATGTAATTATTCGGGAATTTGACTGCGGCACCACTAGAGGTCTTGCAATTCAACCAATGACAGAAGGGGCCAAAACTTTAATTCCTCTAGCAACCCGCTTGATGGGACGGGTAATTGGTGAAGATGTGGTGCATCCAGTAACAAAAGAAGTGATTGCAGCACGTAATACCCCAATTTCTGAGGATTTGGCGAAGAAAATTGAAAAATCTGGGGTGAGAGAAGTTGTGGTGCGATCGCCCCTAACTTGTGAAGCCGCACGTTCCGTTTGTCAACACTGCTACGGCTGGAGTTTGGCACACGCCAAGATGGTAGATTTGGGCGAAGCTGTGGGGATTATTGCTGCCCAAAGTATCGGCGAACCTGGTACTCAGTTAACCATGCGGACATTCCACACAGGTGGGGTGTTTACTGGAGAAGTGGCGCAACAAGTTCGTTCTAAAATCGATGGGACTGTTAAGCTTCCCCGCAAACTGAAGACCAGAACATATCGTACCCGCCACGGGGAAGATGCCCTTTATATTGAGGCTAATGGCATCATGCTTTTGGAACCAACAAAAGTAGGTGATGTTACCCCAGAGAACCAAGAGGTTCACCTTACCCAAGGTTCAACACTATATGTATTTGATGGAAATAAGGTAAAACAAGGTCAGTTGTTGGCAGAGGTTGCCCTTGGTGGACGCACAACTCGGACTAATACAGAAAAAGCAGTTAAAGATGTAGCCTCTGACTTAGCAGGGGAAGTGCAATTTGCTGAAGTAGTTCCAGAACAAAAAACTGATCGTCAAGGCAATACCACAACCACAGCCGCACGCGGTGGCTTGATTTGGATTTTGTCTGGGGAAGTTTACAACTTGCCGCCTGGTGCAGAATTGGTAGTAAAAAATGGTGATGCGATCGCCTCTAATGGAGTTTTAGCAGAAACCAAGTTAACCAGTTTGCACGGCGGTGTGGTGCGGTTGCCAGAAGCTACCCCAGGTAAGAGTACCAGGGAAATTGAAATTATCACTGCTTCTGTGGTACTAGACCAAGCAACAGTGACAGTCCAAAGTTCCCAAGGGCGTAATAACTACTTAGTTTCCACTGGTAACAACCAAGTATTTAACCTGCGGGCTACACCAAGCACAAAAGTGCAAAATGGTCAAGTGGTAGCTGAGTTAATCGACGATCGCTATCGGACAACCACTGGTGGTTTCCTAAAATTTGCGGGTGTAGAAGTCCAGAAAAAAGGCAAAGCCAAGCTAGGTTATGAAGTCGTGCAAGGCGGTACTCTTTTATGGATTCCCGAAGAAAGCCACGAAGTTAATAAAGATATCTCCTTGCTGTTGGTAGAAGACGGTCAGTTTGTCGAAGCTGGCACCGAGGTAGTAAAAGATATCTTCTGCCAAAACAGTGGTGTGATAGAAGTTACCCAGAAAAACGATATCCTGCGGGAAGTTGTAGTTAAGCCAGGGGAACTACTGATGGTGGACGATCCCGAATCAGTTATCGGGCGAGATAACACCTTCATCCAACCAGGTGAGGAATTCCAAGGCAATGTCGCCAGAGAATTGCGTTACATCCAGTATGTAGAGACACCAGAAGGACCCGCCTTATTGAGCCGTCCAGTAGTTGAGTTTGCCGTCCCTGATAATCCAGATGTGCCATCAACTACATCGGTAAGTCAACAAACCGGGCGATCGATTCAATTAAGAGCGGTGCAGCGACTACCTTATAAAGATTCAGAACGTGTCAAATCTGTTGAAGGTGTGGAACTGCTACGAACCCAGCTAGTGCTGGAAATTGAGCAAGAAGGGGAACAAGACCATAATGCTTCGCCCCTAGCAGCAGATATTGAATTAGTAGAGGATACCGAAGACCCAGAAGTTCAACGTTTACAACTAGTGATTTTGGAATCCTTGGTAATTCGTAGAGACATTACCGCTGATGCTACCCAAGGTAGTACCCAGACGACACTTGAGGTACACGATGGGTTAACCATCGCCCCAGGTTCTGTAGTCGCACGTACCCAAATCTTGTGTAAAGAAGGCGGGGAAGTACGAGGTGTTCAAAAAGGAACCGAAAACGTGCGTCGCTGTTTGGTGTTGCGCGACGCTGACAGGCTTCCTATTAATACTAGTACTCAGCCAAAGGTAAAAGTGGGTGATTTGCTAGTAGAAGGTACAGAAGTTGCTCCTGGAGTTTTTGCCCCAGAATCAGGACAAGTAGTCGATATTAAAAGCGTCGCTGCTGCATCTGGTGGGGAATCAGCTTTGAGTACTAAAAACTACGTTATTACTACCCGTATCGGTCGCCCTTATCGAGTCAGCCCTGGTGCTGTGTTGCAGATAGAAGACGGCGATTTGGTACAACGAGGTGATAACTTGGTGTTGCTAGTGTTTGAACGCGCCAAAACCGGAGATATCATTCAAGGTTTACCTCGGATTGAGGAATTACTTGAAGCTCGTAAACCCAAAGAAGCGTGCATCTTATGTCGGCGGGGCGGAGAAGTTAAGGTGGTTTATGGTGATGGTGATGAAGCGATCGCTATTAAGGTCGTAGAATCAAATGGCGTGGTGACAGATTATCCTCTGGGGCCAGGACAAAATTTGATTGTGCCAGATGGCTCGACAGTATTAGCAGGACAACCGTTGACTGATGGCCCATCCAATCCTCATGAAATTTTGGAAATCTTCTTTAGCTTGGGTTCTGAAGATGGAATCTATGCTTGTGCTAGCCTTGCTTTACAGAAGGTACAAACCTTCTTAGTGAATGAAGTGCAAATGGTGTACCAGTCTCAAGGTATTGATATTTCCGATAAGCACATTGAAGTGATTGTTCGCCAGATGACCAACAAAGTCAGGATTGATGATGGTGGTGACACCACAATGCTTCCTGGCGAATTGGTAGAACTGCGCCAAGTCGAGCAGGTAAACGAAGCTATGGCAATTACAGGCGGTGCTAGGGCACAGTACACTCCAGTATTGTTGGGGATCACCAAAGCATCGTTGAACACGGACAGCTTTATTTCCGCTGCCTCCTTCCAAGAGACAACACGGGTACTCACTGAAGCCGCTATCGAAGGCAAATCTGACTGGCTGCGCGGATTAAAGGAAAACGTGATTATCGGGCGATTGATTCCGGCTGGTACTGGATACAATACCTATGAAGAACCAGGAGCGATCGATGACTATGCTGCTGAAATTACCAGTAGTGTGTTAGATGAAGTTGACGATCCCCTAGATATGGTCTTAGACGATCGCACAGCTCGCAACTATAATTTAGATTCTCCTACTCTTGGAGAATCTGGCTTTGGCAGCAGACGTGCAGAAAGGTCAATTCTAGATGAAGAAGACGAATTAATTGCTGACGAAGTAGTAGACGACGACGATTACGAGGAAGAAGAGGAAGACGACGAAGATGATTTCGACGACGAATAGAGACTTGAAATTTCGCGTCTAAAAGGTAAAAGGTAAAAGGTAATATCGAGTCTGCCCAATTACCAATAATCAAACTACCTCACCCATGCTAGCGCACCCCTTGGCAAGGGGTGCGCTAGTTTCAGTTTTACCCCTAACGAGCAAGTCGTCGTATTCAATTAAAATAAGCGATCGCAATCAATAGACTGAAATTTTCTGTTTCACAGAGTCTAGTCATTTACATCGCTTAAAATCTTGTATTTAGTCGTCTTAAGAAGACTTTAGGTATTACCTTGAGAATTTCTTTCCAACCAGGATAGCAACGAACTGAATAATTGAAAAGATGTTGGGAATCATAACCCTACAAAAAGAGGGGATTAAGCATTAGCTGTTATTTTGAATTTCATCTAACTTAGCACGCACTGCTTGAATATCCTGCCACATCAACCATTTTGGCGCACCTCTTTCTTTAGAAGGATTACGCAGCAAGTAAGAAGGATGAAAAATTGGCATACATAAACGCCCTTCCCACTCTAGCCACTGGCCGCGAATTTTCGTAATCCCCCGCTTATCGCCAGTGATACCTTTGACAGCAGTTGCACCCGTTAACAGAATTATTTTAGGGTCAACTAAGCGAATTTGTTCTAATAGGTAGGGTAAACAAGCCGCTACTTCTACAGGAGTGGGAACTCTATTATCTGGTGGGCGACATTTATTGATATTCGCGATATATACATCATGCTCAGTAGTCAGATTCACCGATGCCAAAATTTTCTCCAGCAATTGTCCCGATCTGCCTACAAATGGTAAACCCGTTTCATCTTCATTTTGACCTGGGGCTTCTCCCACAACCATAATTGGTGCTTTGAGATTGCCACGTCCGACAACAGCATGAGTGCGAGTGTCTCCCAACGCACAACGGTGGCAGCGATCGCAATGCTGTGTCAACTCCGTTATATCAGAATAAGTTCCGGGAGCGATCGGAATTTTCGCGTCTGTAGGAATCAGTTCTCGTTGATTAAAAGTTGAGTCGTCGAAGAGGCTGAGTTGGGTTTCGCTGCTCATGAAAATCAGGATTTTGGCATCAGCGCCAGCTGTTATATCTGAGTTAAATAGCCTTTTGATTGGATATTTGTCAGAACAATAAACTTTTGCTGAATACTTAATTATTTATACAAATCTTATTGTATCAGTTAATTTGAGACAAAATTCAGTCATGATAAAAGCATTGCCGTCCTAAGATGCTGGGGGAAACCATGTCACAGACCCCACTTTTCGCCGATCGTACCCATGCAGGTGAGTTATTGGCGCGAGTAATTCATAATGTTTTGACTCAGCAAACTATTAATTCTGGGGTAAAGCCTGTACCAATTGTTTATGCTTTGCCAAGAGGAGGTGTACCAGTAGCAGCACCAATAGCACGTCTTTTAGATTGTCCGTTGACAATTGTTGTGGCAAAAAAGATTAGCCATCCAGAAAACCCAGAGTTAGCAATTGGTGCAGTGACGACTTCTGGAAATGTTCTTTGGGCCGATCAAAAGCTATTTCGCTCCAAACATGATGCGCGGTGGCGAGAAATAGCTTTAAATAAAGCGATAAACCTTGCTAAATCTCTTGAGGCTCAATTAATTCCTACTTGTCCGCAAGTAAATGCAGAGAATGCTACGTTGATCTTAATTGATGATGGTATTGCTACAGGTATGACAATAGCGGTAGCAGCAACTGCTATGAGAGCGCTTTCTCCAGCAGCAGTTTGGCTATGTACTCCAGTAGCGCCACAAAAATTGCTACCTTGGTTAGAACAGTGGGGCGATCGCACGATAGTTTTGGAAACACCCGAACCTTTTTGGAGCGTGAGTAATTTTTACGCAGAATTTCCCCAAGTAGATACATTAGAAGTTCTCGTATATCTCCAACAACAAAAGACAATCGGGGGAATTGATCTGTACGAGTAATTTTGAATTGTTTTCCAATCTTGCTTTTTAACTATTTGAAGATGTTCCCTGCTGATATTGCATAGCCTTGGCATAATCACCCAACGCGTAGCAAGCGACTTTCAGACTGGCAAGAGCTTGTTCTTCACTGCGACGATCTTTGATATTTCTAGCTAACAGCAAACGTTCTTCATAATATGTAATTGCTTTGTTGTAGTCACCCAAAGCTTCACAAGCAACTCCTAAACTACTTAAAGACTGTTCCTCACTACGCTTGTCTTGAATTTGTCTAGCTAATTGCAATCGATCTTCATAATACTTAATCGCTTTGGTATAATCACCTAAAGCATAACAAGCATTGCCCAGATTCTTTAGCACCTGAGAAGCACTGCGGACATTTTTTAAGGAGCGTGATAGTACTACACACTGCTCATAATAGGCGATCGCTTTTGAGTAATTGTTCAAAGCATACCAAGCATTACCCAAATTCTTGAGTACCTGTTCTTCGCCCCAATGATCTTTGAGTTCCCGCACAATCTCTAGACTTTGCTGTTGATACTCAATAGCCTGTGTAAAATTACTTAAAGCTTTATACACCAATCCCAAATTATTGAGTGCCGCGACTTGACTGCGTTTGTCTTGCAACTTTTGCGTTATTTTCAAACATTTTTCTAGAAACTCAATAGCCTTGTTATGATCGTTCAAATGACGGTATGCATTTCCTAAATGGGAAAGTGCTTGCATCTGCAATGCTAAATCTGAGGTGTTATTAAGCAAAGACAGACACTGTTGGGAGTAAGAGATAGCACCTTTGTAGTCTCCAGCACTGTAAGTTACCAATCCTAAAAAAGAAAGTACCTGTGCCTGTTTTTCTAAATCGCCAACTGCCTGAAACAGCCCCAAGGATTGTTGTAAAGACTTCATAGCCGTTATTAATTCGCCACCTTGCTGCTGTTGAATTCCTTGCCTTAGTAGCTTGGACGCTTCTGACAAATGGTCATCACTTTCTTGTAGAGATATTATTTCTGCTTGTGAACCAGAGTCAAATTCATGGGTAATTGTATTACGCTTCACTGGTTTTAGGTATGTTATGGGTAATTGCAAAGGAACTGTATTTTTCGAGCTCGTTATTCCATTCGCCTTTAGACATCAACTTCTTCTTGTGAAGTCTGGTGCTAAATCTAGTGTTCCCAAAACCAGGGCGCATCTTTCATCAGTCCGCTTTACCACAGCATAAGTTTAGGAGAGGTAAGAGTTATATATAGCGATGGTTAATTGAGGCTTTCAGATTTATGCTCACGAAGAGTAATAACTATATAGCTTGCGATCGTCTCTATTTGTTATCTATTCGTGTTCTCTACGTCTAGAATAGTTTGATTAAAAAACTATTTTTGACAAGTTTATTTAATAGTTTTATTATCAATATCTGTTTTGTATGTATGGTGCAGAATATCCCGTACCTCCATTAAAATTTTTCCTAGCATATTTTTACCACTCCCATCAGCTCCACAACCCCAGTAGAAATCGATAGGCGAGTTTTCAACAATTTCTACATTGTTTGTAGAAAGTAAAATATCTCTAATATCTGTATGAGTTTGAAATTTGCACAGCACAGCTTGCCGCATGATATCATCTTTAACCTGTTCCCAATCTTGGCGTAAGGGGCGCGTTCTCTCACGCCCCATTCTTGCTGCATCTTTAGGTGTTTTAACTAGGCGGATTTGTTCTGCATGAGGTGTACCCACAAACTTTTGCGCCTGAAAGTAGTGTTCGCTAGTTGACCAATACAATCCATCTAATTCAAAGCCGTGAGACGAAAAGTTAGAGAAGCAGCCATACTCTTCACGAGTACTATAAAAATAAATTGTCATAAAATTTGATATATTTTTTTTGAATTTACTGAATTTGTAAGTTTTTTATAAAATAGATGATTTATTTTCTGTTGATTCAATAAATGCCTCAAACTGACCATTAGGAGTCCATTGAATAGCTCCATCTCGCCCTGTAAAGAACAGTTTAGTTTTGCTTTGATTCAGTTCAGATAAAGTTTTTGGATCAAAGTTGGCAGAAGAAGCGATCGCTACTTGTGGTTGCAAAGCAATCACTAAATCTTTTAATGACTCAGGAGCACACCAAAGCACTTGCGGGCGAGGCAAACTTCCATTTTTTACTAGTTGCTGTACCTCTTTAGATTTAACATTACCTACTAATAACCAATTTTGATCTAAAATTTGCAATTGTAAAATTGGTAATTGGTCGTTGATTAATTGCGCTACTATCGAGCCAGCTTTCACAGATTGACCAACTCCCAAAGGTTGATAAATTCCTTGATGTTTTTGTAGTTCCTGTTGAATAGCCTGAGTTGTAATAGAATTATCTGTTTGAGGTGAATATTCATAAAAATTATTGATTGGTAAACGTTGCATTAATTCAAACCAAGCATTACTTTCGTTACCTTGAAAATCAGTTGCGATCGCCCAATTTATTTGATTTACACCCTGCTGTTGTAAAAACGGTAATATTGTAAAACGTCCTGTCCCTTGATCGCCACTGTTAATGACAGTTACAGTACCTCGATCTTGAACGACTACAATTGGTTCTGTCCCCGATTCTAAGACTGTTATCCTAAACAATGTATTTTTAGAATGCCAAAGTGGGATGAATACTAAACCAATCGCAATCAGATTAGCAAACCACCACCGCCTTTGCCACCAACGCACTAACCAGACCAATATAATTAGTATATAAACCGCCAAAAGCTGCCAAGTAGATATACTGCCCACCGCAACAGAATTTCCAGGCAAATTGCTAAAAAAATCTACTAGTTTAATTAACCAATCAGTAGGATAATGTAATACCCCTGCCAGGAAGCTTCCGGCGTCAGTCCAAACTAAACCTACTAACGCACTGATGATTCCACCTATACTAATGATTGAAATTAATGGAGTACTAATCACATTCAGCAACAGACTATAAGATGGTACAACTCCAAAGACAAAAAGTTGCACAGGTAAAGTCCAAATAGTGGCAGCTAGGGGAACAGCAATCAAAGCAGCGATCGCAGGTGGTAGCCATGCTAGGCGATTGACTAATGCGGGTACTGTTACAACTAATCCTAGTGTTGCTAAAAAACTCAATTGAAAACCTAAATCCCAAATCCATAGAGGATTAAATACCAATAACAGAGTTGCTGCTAATAGTAATGAGCCGAACTGTTTTACTTTTCTTTTTAAGAGTAAACCAACTAATGCCGCAAAACCCATAATTACGGCTCTGAGAACCGCAGGTTGAAAACCTGTTAAACTCAGAAAAATCATTAAAGCCAAAAAGCCAAGAGTAAATTGCGTTCCTTTTCTTGCTCGCCTCGTTAGCTGTAAAATCACACTCAAAATCAAAGAAGTTTGGAACCCAGAAGCTGCTAAAGCATGAGCTAATCCGGCTTGTACAAATAAGTCTCGGATATCGTAGGGTAAATCAACAGCTTTGCTTCCCAACACCATTGCACTGACAAGAGGCCCTTCAGGGATACCCAACCAACGAACTTGCGATCGCACAATTCGCTCCTGAATTTGCCACCATCCCCATTTGCGTTCCGGCTCCAAAACATTTATTTGTCGCCCAATTAGACCGGCAAACGTTCCTTCTTGCTTGAGAAACTTCTGAAAATCGAAACCACCAGGATTGGAAGCTGCCTTTGGTTTGTACAAAATCCCAGTCACGGCAATTTGTTGACTAGGGTATAACCCAGTAGCCTGAAGTATAGGGACTGTCACATACAATTTGCCTGTAACACCTTGTGGGATACCTGCTGAACCTTTATTATTTTTAACTTCATCTAACTGAGTCGTTTCCAGCCAAAATTGTCCTCGCTGACTGCGAGTTAAGCGAGGATTACTCGCCACTTCGCCGCGTACAATCACAAGTTGTTCTTGATTGCTGCTATTTCCAGGCGGCACAAACTGGCTAATATCTTTTGCACCCGGTTGTGGTATTCGCCATTGAAAATATAGAGTTGCTAATAATCCTACTAAGCCAGCAGCTACCCATATTCGAGGATGGGGAATAGTTTGCCAAGTATTAGGCACTCCCTTATTTTTGCTTCCAGCATTTTCTGGTTTCTGAGCAAATTGCTGTAATGTGGTGCGTCTTCTAAAAAGAATTGCTCCCACTATCCCCAGAACCAAAATCCCCACACCACCCCAAGGAACTCCTGTAAGCAGCAAGCCAAAAATGTAGCTAAGACAAATAATTACACCACTGGTTTGAATCATAAGATTTTTGTAAAAGCACCTGGCAATCCGAGTTTGCAGATAGTTTAAATATAGATAGGGCAGCAATAAAGAAAAATCCGCGTTGCTGAATTTTGTTATGAAATTCAAAAATAAAATATTCCAAACTCTTATTATCAGTGCTTGGAGCACCTCTACGTGAGCTTTTTATTTCTTTAAATCAGCAACAGCGAAAAGTTTTTATACTTGTGGTGAGTATAGTCCATCAAGTTTATATAAACAAAGCCCGCACAGGCGGGCCTTATCCTTGTAGCTTTAAGTAGCTAGGACTTACGCACTATACAAATCAACCAAAACGTGTACTACGGTATTTAGTCTTTTCAGAGGCTTCAGATAACCCTGATTTATTCCGACATTTGCGATCGCTGGATGCAAAACATGGCTAAAATACCCAAATTGTGTTTAGTACTTATGTACGATGCGTAAGTCCTAGTAGCTTTAATGTTCTAGATTCAATATTTAACCGTCTTTCTGTCCTTTAGCAAAAGCCACATCAAAAAAATATACCTAGCTTAAACCTCAGCGGCACAAATATAAACAAAACACAAAATCATAGTGAATTAAATTTGCCATGACTCTGCGTACTTTGCCTTTGTTTTTCCGTTACTCTGGCTTCAAAAACGCTACTATTTTACACAAAACTAGTACTTAGTTCATGTATAGCCGCACCCTTTAGGATATTGGGCTTCCTGTTGAACCTACAGTATCTTTGAGCAAAGGAAAACCCAACTTCTCCCTTTGCTCAACATATAAATGAGCTACCTTCCTAGCCAAATGCCGAATCCTGGCAATATAGCGAGTTCTTTCCGTCACAGAAATCACACCTCTAGCATCCAGCAGATTGAATGTGTGCGAACACTTCATTACATAATCTAAGCTAGGCAATACCAATCCTCGCTCCGTCAATTGGGTAGCTTCCTGCTCGTACAAATTAAATAATGTCAGTAGCAACTCAGGATTTGACGCTTCAAAGTTGTATGTGCACTGCTCAATCTCACTTTGCAGGAAAACATCTCCATAAGTAATGTTGTCTGTCCACTGGATCTTAGTAAATGCTTCTACTTGTTGGAGATACATTGTCAGCCGCTCTAACCCGTATGTAATTTCAATCGACACCGGACGGCAATCAATTCCTCCACATTGTTGGAAGTAAGTAAATTGAGTAACTTCCATCCCATCTAACCATACTTCCCACCCAGTACCCCAAGCTCCCACACTTGCATCTTCCCAGTTATCCTCTACAAACCGAATATCGTGGTCTTGAGGACGAATACCTAAAGCTCTTAACGAATCAAGATAAATCTCCTGAATATTATCTGGGGATGGCTTAATCAGAACTTGGTACTGATAATAGTGTTGGAAGCGGTTGGGGTTTTCGCCGTAGCGTCCATCAGTAGGACGACGACAAGGCTCAACGTAAGCAACAGCCCAAGGTTCCGGCCCCAATGCTCTTAAAAAAGTCTGAGGATTCTTAGTACCAGCTCCCTTTTCAATATCGTAGGGCTGGGCAATAAGACAACCGCGATCGCCCCAAAAATGATGCAATAAACTTATTACCGACTGAAAATTCACGCTTGTTCTATCCTTAGTCAACACAGTGCATAAACCATTGTTGCCTAGAACCCGGCACTGTGGGCAGTTTCAGGAGACAGAAAAACAGTCCAAAATATTTTGGGAAAAATAGTTGACACAAAGAATTAGGTTCGCTATATTGAATA
>NZ_JAVRCB010000047.1:0-61487 GCF_034530955.1 Nostoc sp. DedQUE05
ATGCAGCGTTTATATCCAAGCTTAACCTAGCAAAATTGCCTTGGCAGACTACTAGCTCAGAATATCCTCCTCAAGAGTTTGTTGAGTATTGATTCTGAAGACAAAATTTCCGAGATGAATCAAGCATGGGATACTGCTTACGAGTATCTTAGTAGTCAACTATGGGCAGTCTTCAAACTACCTCTATGGATACCCACACCGAAAAACCGCGCCTTTGTGCAAGCGATGGGAACACTAGATAGAATCGTCTATCGGATTATTCGCTCCCGCCGGGAAAATAGTAATAGTCCTGACGACCTGCTCTCTATGCTGATGGATACTTACGATGAAGAATCTGGTCAGAGAATGAGCGATGAACAACTGCGCGATGAGATTATGACCATCTTTACCGGTGGATTTGAAACGTCAGCAGCTGTACTTGCATGGACTTGGTACTTGCTCTCTCTTCATCCTCACGTCGAAAGTCGGCTCCAAGATGAACTCAAGAGTGTTTTAAATGGGCGTACTCCGACTCTTGAAGATTTACCAAACTTGAAATATACCAGGATGGTACTGGAAGAATCGATGCGGCTTTATCCTGGTGCATGGGTCTATACTCGTACTAACTTACAGGCCGACCAGGTTGGAGGCTATCACATACCAGCTAACTCTGTAATCATAATTAGCCCTTATGTCACCCATCGCCTACCGGCTTTTTGGGAGAATCCCGAAGACTTTGACCCTGAGCGCTTTACAAAAGAACAAGCGGCTGCGCGTCCCCGCTATGCTTACTACCCCTTCGGCGGCGGCCCACGCCAATGCATAGGTGAGATATTTGCGATGACTGAAATGCAGTTGATAGTTGCAATGGTAGCTCAAAAATATCGGCTGCACTTAGTATCTGGACATCCAGTTGAAGAGGAGCCAATGTTCACATTACGTCCCCGTTACGGCATCCTCATGACATTGGAACCACAAATCAGTTTTGGTGATGTTTACACACCAAATATTCAGAAAGGAATCACACTAAGATAAACGCAAACCTTGAATTTAACTGGCCTTTGGGTGTAGGGAAAAACATCACAATACTTGGCGCGGTAGTGCTTCACTTACACCCAGCCTTAGCAATGATTTTACTTTTGATTCGTGCCATTCTATTCCAAAAGTTTTGTTAACTTAATTTGTTGCCATACTCAGATGAAAGAGAGACTTTTAAGTTATGAATATCGCCAATCATATCGAGCGCGGTCATTTATTATTTCCTGAGAAAATCGCCCTGATTTTTGAAGATAAATCTTTTACTTACAGCCATCTAGATCGGTTAGTAAATCGAGTAGCTAATAGTTTACAAGGATTGGGAATAAGAAGAGGCGATCGCGTGGCCTTGTTTTTGCCAAATATTCCAGAGTTCATTACTTCTTATCTTGGCATTCTCAAAATTGGTGCGATCGCTGTTTCTGTAAATGTGATGTTGAAAAGTTCTGAAGTCAGCTATATTCTTCACGATTGTGCTGCTAAAGCCATCATCACCACAGAGTCAGGTAGTTTGGAGGTATTAGAGGCAGATTTACCCGAATTACAACACATTTTGATTGCAGAAGGTAGCGCCAAAAAGGGGATAATTTTAGCTCAACTAATAGAAACCTCTTCCCCAAATGCCCGCGCTGTGAAAATGGATCGCCATGCTCCTGCTAGCATAGTCTACACATCAGGAACCACAGGTTTTCCTAAAGGAGCTACTCTTTCTCACGGCAATATCATCTCTAATATGTATTCCCAAAATCGTTGTTGTGGAATGCAAGCTAATGACCAATTATTACTTTTTCTACCATTATTTCATTGCTTTGGTCAAAATGCAATTCTCAATGCTGCACTCAATACTTGTTCCACCCTCGTCCTGCAACGGCGGTTCGATCTGACACAAGTTTTAAATGCGATCGCTACTCATAAAATCACCATGTTCTTTGGTGTGCCGACAGTATTCATCAAAATCTTAAATAGCGACATACCTCAGCAAACCTTTGAGAGCATACGTTATTACTTTTCTGCTGCGGCACCTATGCCAATTGAAATAGCTCAAATTTGGCAGAAAAAGTATGGAAAAGTGATTCATGAAGGCTATGGTTTAACTGAAACATCACCATGTGCATGTTATAACCACGACTTGAAATACAAACTCGGTTCCATTGGCGCTCCCATTGAAAATGTAGAAATGAAAATTGTTGATGCTGACGATCATCAGGTACAGCCTGGTGAATTGGGTGAGATTGTCATCCGCGGCCCCAACGTCATGCTTGGTTATTGGAATCGCCCATTTGAAACTGCTGAAGTCATTAAAAATGGTTGGTTATATACTGGCGATATTGGTCGAATGGATGAAGACGGTTTTTTCTACATCGTCGATCGCTTAAAAGACATGATTAATGTCTCTGGATTTAAAGTATATCCAACTGAAGTTGAAAATGTCATTTATCAGCATCCAGCAGTTGCCGAAGTAGCTATTTATGGCATCCCTGATAGTTTCAAAGGTGAGATAATCCAGGCGAATATCGTAGCTAAATCTGGTAAAGAAGTTACAGAAAAGCAAATTATTGAATTCTGTCGGCAAAGGATGGCAGTCTACAAAATCCCCCATGTAATTAACTTCGTGGATTCAATTCCTAAAAATCCTACAGGTAAAGTACTCAAGCGAGTTTTACGTAAGCAATCAACATCTCAATTCGCCACTATTACCTATTAGTTGACAACCCAAACAAACTACCAAAATAAAAAAATAAATAGAGGTTTCATCGATGCGTCATACTAATGTTAGAACTAATCATAAGTCAGTTGAACATACAATAGCTGAATCTGCTATTGGATCGCAATCCACAAGCTCTTCTTTGCTATCCCCTCATGGAAAGCCCAGCTACTCAGAATCAACTGAAATAACAGTTGCAGCAGCTATAGTCAAAATGCTGGAAGATTTGGGAGTACGCCAAGCTTTTGGTCTATTTGGAGGTGGAATTACGCCACTGGTAGCTATGCTAGAGCAAAGCTCAATCCAGGTGCTGCAATTTCGTCACGAAACCGGAGCAGCCTTTGCAGCTATTGAGTCGTATTTTGCCAATGGTCGTCCTGTGGTAGTATTCACCACAACCGGGCCAGGAATTACCAACGCCCTGACTGGAATGTTTGCTGCACGCTGGGAAGGTGCAAAGGTAATTTTTCTCTCTCCTTCTACCTCAACACAGCAACGTGGACGCTGGGCTTTTCAAGAAACTAGTGCCTACACAATGTCCAATACAAGTATTTTTACTTCAGGAAAGCTTTTCCATTATGCAACGACTATTGAATGCAGCGATGAACTTCCAGTAACTGCTCGCAGACTTGCCCTCGGTCTAGGACAACCTGGTAGCTTTGTTGCACATTTAAGTGTCCCCCCGGTGATTCAGACAAGTTTTCTCAAGGCATCAATACCCCGTATAACTAGCTCACTAATTCTGCCATCTGCGGGAGAAGATACTGTTTGGAAATCTGTACAATTGTTATCTGAAGGGCCGTTTGCTATTTGGGTGGGCTTTGGTGCCAGGGATGCCGGAGAAGAAATCCGCCAACTTGCCGAGAGAACCGGATCTGCCGTAATGTGTTCGCCTCGTGCTAAGGGTATATTTCCTGAAGATCATCCTCAGTTTGTGGGTGTGACAGGCTTCGGTGGACATTCCTCAGTTCTGACATATATGCAATCACAAAGTCCTCTGCGCGTACTGGTTTTGGGAACAAAATTGAGTGAATTTACCTCATTCTGGAATCTGGAAATGATTCCCTCACGCGGTTTTATACATGTCGATATTGACCCAGAAGTACCTGGAGTTGCTTATCCATCTGTTGAGACAGTGCCTATTCAGTCTGATGTCGGAGAATTTGTTAAAGCATTATTGAAGCATTTTCCCAAGCGTTCCGATCGATTACCAGTCTCATCGCTGCCCCGACCCAAATTCGATCCGATTGATTCTCAGAATGATGGTTTAATTAGACCAGAAATACTGATGGATCGGATTCAACGTGTAATTGTCGAAAATAGTGATGCAATAGTAATTACCGAGGCGGGTAACTCCTTTGCTTGGGGAACCCACTGGCTACGGTTTAACACCTCTAGACGATATCGAGTCAGTACTGGTTTTGGCTCAATGGGTCATGCTGCCACAGGTGTTGTCGGTGCTGCACTGGCACGCAATAGTAAAGCTGTTGCTATTCTTGGGGACGGAGCTATGCTCATGAACAGCGAGATTAGTACTGCTGTCAAATACAAAATTCCTGCCGTTTGGATTGTACTCAACGATGGCCATTACAATATGTGCGACCAGGGGATGAACTTGTTGGGATTTAACGGTGTAGACGCAGAGATACCCAGTACCGATTTCGTCATGATTGCTCGTGGGATGGGAGCTGATGGCATCCGGGTGGAGCAGGAAGCCGATGTCGAAGCCGCTTTAGAAAAAGGGCTGATTTCAAATGTCCCCTTTGTGATTGATGTCGTAATCGATCCGACCAGACCTGCCCCCATTGGCGCTCGGATTCAAAGTTTGATTTCACAAGTTGCAAAAGAATCTTAATTTTCTTAATTTTAAGGAGTAATATCATGACACATCAACCAGTAGGTATTCGTTCAGTTGCCCTTAACTTCCCTAGCATTGTGCGTACCAACGATTATTGGCAACAGAATTACCCAGAATTGGTAACTGAGGCAGAGAGCAGAACCCTCGCGAAGCTGTTTAAACCTGCTGAACCTGCCGTTAACCAAAAAGAGCAAGACCTCCTCTGGTCTGAAGCTATAAGACCTTATCTGTCCGATCCCTTCCGAGGTACTGTTGAGCGGCGGGTGCTGGCTCCTGGTGAAACATCGTTAGCCTTAGAGTATGGGGCGGCTAGAAGTGCCCTGGAAGCGGCAGAACTTTCCACAGATGAAGTCGATCTGATGATTGTAACTACTCTGTTTCCTGAGCAAATCGCTCCTGGTAATGCTTCTTATCTCGCCCGTAAATTAGGATTGAACTGCCCCGCCTGGAATCTGGAATCAACTTGTTCGAGTGCTTTAGTGGCAATGCAGAACGCCTCGGCGTTAGTGCAAACCGGAGAGTACCGCAATGTCCTAGTAGTGATTTCGTGCATCTATTCGCACTTTGTTGATGAAGATGATACCCTTTCGTGGTTTATGGCCGATGGTGCTGGTGCATTTTTAGTTAGTACCCTCAAACCGAACCAAGGAGTCTTGGGTACGAAAATTGTTCACACTCAAGCAACTTGTGGTGCTTTCTTTAATGAACTAGTTACAGACGCGAATGGCTTGCCAAGGATGCGGATACAGACTGGTGAAAGCGCCAGTAAGCAACTAGGTGGCACATCTGTTCATCTTGTCCGTACTTGCTGTGAAGGTGCGATCGCATCTGCTGGTGTTAGTCTCGATGATATTAAGTTCTTTGCTTTCAATACACCAACTGCCTGGTACGCTAATCTGTGTGCCCGCTCACTAGGTATCGATCCAGACCGTACAATCAATCTCTACCCGTATTATGCAAACATTGGGCCTGTCCTCCCCATTGCCAATCTGTACTACGGCGCTCAATCAAAGAAAATTCGCGAAAACGATTTAGTGCTTGTTTATACTATTGGTTCAGCATCTACTGCTGCTGCCACCGTCATGCGCTGGGGTGAAGTCAAACTGGGAACCCTCCCTGCTTCCGCAGTCAATCTGAATAAGTCAGTTAGCAACATCCTGACTACTGTATAGCAATTAATCTCAAAATCATCCCACAGGAGTTTCTTTGAGAAACTCCTGTGAATGAACCAACAATTCCACAGTTTCTATTGGTGGAAAACTGAAAATATTTGCCTACATAATTTGCGATCGTTATCAGGAGAACAAAAATGTCTCAAGATCAGAAACAAAAACAAGCTCAAACTTCTACTAATTCCTACTTCCCTAAGACCTTAACTGCACCTGGTCAACTCTTTGGCACATTTGAAGACAATATACTGGTTGGTAGTACAGGCAACGATCAAATTTTTGGTTTGGCGGGCGACGATCTGATTTCGGGACGTGAAGGTGATGACTTCATCGTTAGTGGGACTGGAAATAAACTAGTGATTGCTGGGCCTGGAAATGATACTGTTGCGGCCACAGGAGGCAACCAATTCATTTTAGGTGGTGCCGGAAATGATGAACTTGCGGGTGCTAACGGCAATGACCTGATACTTGGTGAAGATGGCGACGATTTTATCAATGGTAAAGACGGGATTGATGATATTTCGGGTGGTACTGGCAACGATTTCATCTTGGGCGGTCTTGGGAATGACAAAATTTTGGGTGATGATGGCAACGACCGAGTTTTTGGTGGAGAAGGTGATGACGACATTTCTGGTGTCGCCGGAGAAGACTATATAGATGGTGGTTTAGGGAGCGATCGCGTCTTGGGTGGTTTTGACGACGATCGAGTTTTTGGTGGAGAAGGTAACGATATAGTTGTTGGTTCGGTCGGTAATGACTATGTAAATGGTGGTTCTGGAGATGATGTAATTATTGGCAGTAATCCATTTATCCGCATACCTGGACTGGACGGTATTGAAAGAGATGAGATGCTCGGTGGTTCAGGGCACGATACTTTTGTACTTGGGGATGTTGCTGAATCCTACTATGATAATAAAGGTGGCTCTGACGTTTCTGACGCTGGTTTAATTGTTGACTTCAACCCTGATGAGGATTTCATTCAACTGAAAAAGTTGACAGATGGTAGCACTTATGTAGTAGCTCCTGGGCCTAATTCGACTGCGGGAAATGAATACACCACAGACATACTCATCAGTCGGCCAAATCAGCCGCTAGAACTGATTGCTAGCGTGCAAAGCGTGAAAAATCTGGATTTAAACGATAGTTACTTCGTTTATGTTTCCGCCGATGCCGGATTAATTGTTGGCACAAATAGTAATGATGTTATCGGTGGCACTACGGGTGACGATAACATTTATGGTTTAGACGGCAACGATTTGATCGACAGCCGTGACGGCAACGATTCTATCTATGCTGGGGCAGGAAATGATTTGATTGTTTCTACTTCTGGAGATGATGTTGTCTCAGCTGGAACTGGTGATGACATCGTTGCCGCAGGTTTTGGGAATGACATTATTTCGGGTGGCGATGGTCTTGACCAATTATTAGGCGACGAGGGCGATGACTTTCTGGATGGTGGTTCTGGAACTGATGACCTTTTTGGGGGAGTCGGGGACGATGTTATTTTAGGTGGTGATGGCAACGATCGCATTTTTGGAGAAATCGGCAACGATCAAATCAATGGTGAAGATGGTAATGACGACCTCAATGGCGGAGATGGTAACGATACTATTTATAGTGGTTTAGGTAAGGATAGAGTTTTAGGTGGTGCCGGTAATGACCGGATATTAGGTCAAGAAGGTAACGACATCCTTGATGGTGATGTCGGGAATGACATCATCAATGGTGGAGATGGTGATGACTTCCTTAATGGTGCGGATGGCAAAGACAACCTCTATGGTGGTACTGGCAATGATATTATCGTCGGTGGGACAGAAGCAGACTTACTAGTTGGTGCATCCGGGAACGATTTTCTCTCTGGTGAAGCTGGAGATGATGTGATTGTTGGTGTTGACCCATTCGATCCGTTATTTGGGTTTGGTCGTGGTGAAGTTGATACGCTCACCGGCAATCAAGGCAGAGATACATTTATTCTGGGGAATAACGGTCATGTATTTTATGATAGTGGCAATTCTGATGTTTATGATGCTGCGATTATTACTGACTTCAAAAAGAATGAAGATTTCATCCAATTGCAAAGTGTAACGGATGCTAATTATGTTTTAGCTACAGGTTCTAGCTCTCCTTCAGGTGTAGCATCCACAGATATATTCTTACAAAGAGCAAATCAGCCTCTAGAATTAATTGCTACTGTCCAAGGAGTCACAGGTTTAAATCTGAGTGATAGCTATTTCGTTCGCGTTTAAAAAGTCTCAAGAAATTCCCAGTTAGTCGTTTTCTACGATAGGTTATTGGAAATTCCCAACATTGAGATTTGGCAAATAGAATCTGGGAAACTGGCTTTAGAGGATGTTTGAAAAGTCATGATTGATGTATCAAATATTTTTTTACCACTCCCTAACCCTGCTCGGATGTATTGGGGAGAGAATCGGATTTTTCTTGTTTCCCCCCTTTATAAGGGGGGACTAAGGGGGGTAAAAACGCAATTAAAATCACAGTTAACCACTTTTCAAACAACCTCTTAGCGCTCGCATATATTTTCAGCAGCAAAAAGATATTTTTTTTTGAAATTATTTCTTCATCGCTATGCCAGGTTCCTAGTATTTTGTAACTTAAATTTTTGGAAGTAATCAATTATGAAACTGCGTTATCAGCACAAATTATTAGGGTTTATACCACTTTTATTTACCTTGGGCTTAACTACTCCTGTAATTTCTTTTAGTAGTCCGGCTCTTGCTAGTGAATTCAGTTTGCAATCAGAACCTTACGACCCACTGAAAACCCATTTGGAATTGTTTACAGAACCTTGGTCTCAAAATCCCACAGTTAAGGCAGCCCTTCAAGCAGATAACGGCAACTTGCAGTTACTTACTGGAAATAAAAAAGTTTTTTATGACGAAATTTCTGTTTTGGTTGACAAAATGCCCCAAGGGCTAACCCCTACAGATTTTCTCTTAGAAATAGCTAAAGACCCAAATGGGGCAATAAATTATCAATCTTTTGATGATTATCTCTCTAGCGGTGATGATACGCTCAATCAGCTAATTCCCAGGAACACCTCCACACCACCAAAGGTAGGCGATATTTATGATATAAAATTACGCCTTTTTGCAGCACTGGGTCTTCCTAATTACGAAGATGATGTTTCTGTGATGCTTACAGATTTGACCGACGATCATTTTACCTTATCAACTATTACCAGTGGCGTAACGGGAAAACATCCAGTGAACGGCTCAAGAAAATTTGGGTTTAAAGAAAACCCAGATGGTACGCTGACATTTTATACTAACTCTGTCACACAGTTGACTAATGTATTTGGAGATTTTGGTGGTGATTTCGGGGGGCCTCCTGAAATGGGTTGGACAAACTATATCAAAGGTTTAAGTCAAGAAGTTCGTAATAGAGGCGGGGAATCTGAGGAAAGTACTCTGAGAAAATTCACCGCTACTTATCCTGGTTTACCAGTTTCTTCTATCGCTGTTCCAGAACCAACTTCTACATTGGTGATTTTGGGTTTTACTGCTTATATCGCTACAAATTTAGTACGGAAAACTAGACAAAAAAATAGAACTTTAATCAAGTCTGAAAAGTCAAATAAAATGTTTAGAGTTAAGGAGTTTAGATAATGCTTCAGCGTCAAGTTCTCGTAATTGGTGCAACTGGTTTGCTTGGCGGCAAAGTGGTTAAAGAACTGCTGCAAAAAGGTCATAGAGTCCGTGCTTTAGTTCGCCCTGGAACTGAAGCTTCTCACTTGCAAGCTCAAGGTGTGGAAATAGTTCGGGGCGACATAACCGAGTATGAGACACTTTTGCCTGCAATGCATAATATTGATGTTGTAATTACAACGGCTAACGGTTACTCACATAGAAAGAAAGGAGACTCTTTAGAAAACACTGACGACAAGGGAAATCGCAATCTGGTTGATGCAGCCAAGCAAATGCAAATTAAATTGTTCGTTTTTACAAGTATTTTGACGGCAGAAAAAGCAAAATCTGTACCTCACTTTTATCAGAAATCTGTGACTGAGGACTATATTGAGAAATCTGGAGTTCCTTTTGTATCGTTGCGACCAGGCGGATTTGTTGATACACTATTGGGCTTTAGTCTTAAAGATATCAAAAATGGTAAATTTCGAGCTATGGCTGATGCAGACGCGCCAGCATCGACGATTCACTCAGATGATGTGGCCCGGTATCTTGTCTTAGCTATTGAGACACCTGAAGCTGTAGGACATCGCATCGATTTGGGCACTGAACAGCCAACTAACCTTAGAGAGATTGCTAATTTACTCTCAGAAATAACTGGACAGAAAGTGCAATTGCAAACAATTCCACCTTTGGTCAAAACAATCTTGTTTAAGTTTATGGCAGTTATTAATCCTATGTTTCGGGGTACTGATAAGGCTATGGAATATGTTTCTTCAGGTAAATATGTAGCTGATACTACTTTGCAACGTCGTTTATTTGCTGAGGTTCCGTCTTTGAGAGATTCTATTAGACGTTGGGCAAACCAAAATGGGCTGGCGGTAACGAGGTAATTTATTAGCATCAGTTTGATCCAAACAATCTCATCCAAACTAGTTTGGATGGGAACAAAAAGAGTGGAATCTACATCTATTGAGGTTTTTATGGGCGATCGCAACCCTAAAAAATATAGGGTGAACTTAATAGCGATCGCAATTACTACAATATTGCTGCGATCCAAATTCTAAAGTGTTTTCTCAGACTTTTTGCGTAAATATCAAAGAAAGACGCGATAAATAAGTATCATCCGTAACTATTTCCTACCAAACTTGAATTTTGTAAGTCAAGTTCTAGATTAATAAATCCACATTTATTCGCAGATGCAGACATAGATGTTCAAAACTTGATTAAACAAGAAAATATTCAAGCAATAGAGCCGATGTCTGCGCTTACAACATCAAACTAAAACTAGCTCACCATCAATTCAGATCGAAAGGAGAACAAGAATGACAGAATATAATCGCTTTCAACAGACACCAGCCAACAAATCTAGTAAGTCATTGTGGGTGGTTGGAGACTTGGTTAAATTTATCTCCACTGGCGAAGATACTGGTGGTAAATACGATCTATTTGATGCTTATGTTCCATCAAATGTCGGGACTACACCGCATATCCACCTTCAGCAAGATGAAGGATTTTACATTGTCGAGGGAACTGTAAAATTTCAGTTGAACGATCGAGTTATTACCGCAACTCCTGGAACTTTTGTGAATGTGCCTAAAGGGCAAACCCACGCCTATCGCAATCTTGAAGATCGACCAGCGAGAATGATTATCCAAGGTATTCCCTCCGGGCTTGACAAATTGATTGAGGATACAAGTCGTCCAGGGACAGATATATCTGCGGCTTTTCCGCTATTTACAGATGAAGGACTTGATAAAATCGTGCAAGCCTTTAAGGACAACGCATCAGTACCCCTAGACTCAATAATTTTTGCTGGCACTGAATACAGCGTCAATGAAGATGGTTCTCCCATAGCAGCAGTAACTTTGATCCGCCCGTTAGATGATACAGGGGCAGTTGGCGCTACTATCACTTTAAAAGATGGTACTGCTAAATATCTCGAAGATTATAACGGTTCTCAGCAAATAAAGGTTAACTTTGCTGACGGAGAGAGAGTTAAAGTTGTAAACATTGCGATCGTTGATGATAATAATTCAATCGAGGCTAATAAAACTATCAACCTCACCTTGAGCGATGCTACTGGCGGTGCAATCATTGGGCTATTACAGAATACAGCTAGTTTGACAATTGTAGACAATGACGCTCGACCCAAAGGAAAAGACGGTGTTCTTCTGGTTGGAGATGATAGTGATAACATCCTTATCGGTGGGAAAAGCAGTGAAAACATTATTGGTGGAAAAGGAAACGACCTCCTTACGGGTGGTGGAAATATAGACTTGTTTACAGTTCAACTTGGTAACGGCATCGACACCATTACTGACTTTGGTGGTGTAGGGTCGGGATCTCGGCCATCTACAGACGTATCTGCTGAAATTGATACTCTAAAATTTGAGGGTAATGGGCTGACTGCTAGAAATCTGCTCTTAACTCAGAATCAAGACGATCTGCTCATAACCTTTGAGGGAGTTGAGAATACTGGGGTCGTCTTGCAAAAATTTGCCTTACAAAACCTAGATAACCTTCGCCAAGCCACAGGTGCATCGGTGGATATTGGCAATATTTTGTTTAACGGGCAGACGGGGTTTCAAGATAGCTTTGATGTCTTGAATGCGAATGAACAAAGAAGTAGTGTTTACAATCGTAACTCGGTAACATTCCTGAACGATCTTAATAATAATACTAGTGGCTTTGACAAATCTAATGATGTTATTAACGGTCAGGGTGGCAATGACTATCTGTTGGGGTTGAGCGGTGATGACTTGCTTCGGGGCGGTGCTGGCAATGATACCCTTGTAGGCGGCTTTGGTTGGGATACTCTGATTGGTGGTAGTGGCAAAGACACATTCTCCTTTACATCTGGATCGGGGATTGATACCATTGTTGACTTTACTGATGGGGAAGATTCTATTGGGCTTTTTGGTGGTCTGACATTTGCCGATTTAACAATCTATCAAGGTACTGGTGGTAGTGTAAATGATACTTTGATTAATATTACCAGCAGCAATGAGCCTTTAACGATCTTGAGTGGGGTACAAGTCAGTACTATAACAAGTGCTGATTTCTTGATTGTCTAGCTCTCTTTAACTAATCTGAGATTGCCAAATAAAACTATCAACAATTGAGATTTACAATTGGCAATTGCTGTGTACAGAAAAACTTAAATACGCAACCTTCAAATTAATATGGATAAGCTCACTTTTTCAACGCACATAGATCAACATTCCAGCGTGTCAAAGGTATCGGGAGAATGGCGAGTCCGAGGACTTCGAGGCGCAACGACAGTCAGCTACAACTCTATAAAAGCAATTACTGAGGCTGTAGATGAATTATTAAACGCCTTAGAAACAAACAATGTTTTAGATCCTGATGAAATCGTCAGTGTTACCTTTTCGGCAACTTCAGATTTGGATGCAATGTTTCCGGCTGCGGTAGCACGTCGTCGTCCTGGTTGGGATCGAGTTCCTTTGCTAGATGTGCAACAGATGCAGGTTGCCAATAGCCTCGATCGCTGCATTCGGGTGCTAATCCACTTAAACACTCCTCTACCCCAGAATGCATTACGCCCAGTCTATCTACACCGTGCCGCTCAGTTACGTCCAGATATAGCATTGTTACGTTAGGCGATCGCAAAACCTCATCCAAAAATTTAAGCTAGCACACAGCTTTTTACGAGAAGAAGTCAATGGTGCTGGCGAGGAAAGTACTTATGTGATAATGCCCTAAGGGACTTCCAAATAAAAAATAATCAATCGCTTTGGAAAGACTTGGGAGAGATATTGCTACCAAGTCTACCAAGTCTACCAAGTCTACCAAGTCTACCTTGTCCCCCCTGCTTTTATTGGATGCAAAAATTGAGTAATTTAATTTTTGGATGTCCCTAAGTGTATTACTGGCAGCCAAAGAAGTTGGACAAAAACAATCATCTTTTGTAATTCAGGAGGCAGGAGACGGAAGGGAACCCATATTTAAAAACGTGGGAGACATTGCAGTTTTGGCTGATAAATATCTCTGGATCTACCCTCTTGCGGTAAAGTTGCATAAGAATGTGCATCTAAAGCCAGGAGGAAAGAGTTGTGAAAGCAGTCTTGATGACAGCAGCTGGCAATCCCGAAGTTCTACAAGTGCAGGATGTGCCAAACCCTGCTGTTCCTGTCGGGAATACTGAACTTTTAGTGCGTTTGGTGGCGGCTGGCATTAACCCCATTGACACTAAACTTCGGAGTCGAGGCAGTTTCTACCCCGATCGCACGCCAACAATTTTAGGATGCGATGGTGCAGGGATCGTTGAAGCAGTGGGTGCTGGCGTTCAGCGTTTTCGCGCAGGTGAGGAAGTATATTTTTGCTATGGTGGCTTGGGCGCACACCAAGGAAATTACGCTGAATATACCGTTGTCGATGAGCGGTTTGTGGCACGTAAACCCGCCTCTATCTCCTTTGCCGAAGCCGCAGCAGCGCCTTTAGTATTAATCACCGCCTGGGAAGCTTTATATGAACGGGGACGATTAGAACCTGGGGAACGGGTTTTGATTCATGCGGGTGCTGGTGGTGTCGGCCATGTAGCAATTCAATTGGCGAAACTCAAAGGTGCTACTGTTTCCACGACAGTGGGTTCTGAAGAAAAAGCTAATTTTGTCAAAGAACTTGGTGCCGATAATGTAATTTTTTACAAACAAACAGACTTTGTGCAAGCGGTATTAGATTGGACTGGTGGCGAAGGCGTAGACTTGGCTTTTGATACCGTAGGCGGCGAAACTTTTCACAAAACCTTCCCCGCAGTGCGAGTCTATGGCGATATTGTCACAATTCTCGAACCAAATGCCAATACTGTTTGGAAAACTGCTAGAACTCGCAACCTCCGCATTGGTTTAGAATTCATGTTGGCACCAGCCTTGCTAGGATTACAAGATAGTCTCCACCATCATGCAGAAATTCTCGAACAATCTGCCACCTGGATCGATGAAGGCAAATTAAAAATCCATGTGAGTCACAAATTTCCCTTAAAAGAAGCAGCTAAAGCCCACCAATTAATTGAAAGTGGGTCTGTGACAGGTAAAATTGTTCTGCTGATTAGTGACGAACGATCGAAACAATTTGCATAATTTATCTTTTAAACGCAAAGGCACGCAGAGGTTAAACGCAAAGGTACACAGAGGAGTTTCTTGGCGTACCTCTGCGCTTCCCTTAGCGTTCCTTTGCGTTTTACTCTTCCTCCCCCTACCAGCTTCGGCAGCACAAACACAACCAGAACGCACACCCTTAACCCTAGAATTATTGCAAGAACGACTACGCACACCGATACTCCGCGAAGGAAATTTAACCGTAGATTTGCAAAAAATGGCGATCGATTTACGCCCAGAAAACGCCAGCTTTCGTGATGCTTTTTACCAACTACTGCGAAAAGAACTCGGTACAAAACCTTTGGGTTTAGACCTCAGCTATGCTTTGATTCTGGGGGATTTTGTCGGCAGCGATTTGGGTTTAAGAACACCATTATATGCAAAAGCGATCGCACCCATTTTCACCGCTACCGAACAAGAAAAACTAGAACGTTTGCGCTTTGTTTGTCTAGAGTCACTCGCCATCGCTTTACCCAACTCTAAAGATTGTCGATCGCTTCTGGGAACAGAGTCAACCCCAGCCAGTGAAATCGCCGTCTTTCGTGGTGTCTTAACACTGGTGCAAACTCGCTTCAACGGCGAAGTGAAGTTTTCCAATACTTTTTTTCTTCAGTCTGTTGATGCCCAAGGTGCAACTTTTCTCCAACCTATTGACTGGACTCAAACCAGATTTGCTCGTCCTGTTAGTTTTACCAGTGCTAACTTCCAGCAACCAAGCAATTTTCAGGGCAGTATATTTTTTGAAAAAGCTAACTTTAAAAAAATTAAATTTCGGGAACTGGCTGATTTTCAAGGTAGTATCTTTGAGACAACTGCCAACTTCAACCAAGCAACTTTTAAACAGTTGGCTAAATTTAGTAGTGTCCAATGGCAAGGAAATGCTGATTTTTCGGAAGTAGATTTTGCCAGTCAAGCCCAGTTTACTAAAGCCGATTTTAATCAGTTTCTTCTTTTAACAGAAGCGATTTTTGAGCAAGGTGTAAGCTTCCGAGAAGCGGAGTTTAACCTATTGATAAATCTGCAAGGTGCGAACATTCTTAACCTTGCAGATTTTAGTGATGCCAGGTTTGCTAAAGAGGCTTGTTTAAGCGTACCTGGTTTAAGTTTTAACTCTAACCAAGCGAAAATTTTAGGTAATCCCGGTGAGATTGGTCAGATGTTCTGCATCCCAACATTGCAAGGTAATCAAAACGTCTTGCGGAATTTGGGGCAAAATTTTCGTCAGCAACAGCAAGTTGCCGATGCTAATAAACTGGAATACACAAAACAACGATTGCGATTAATCGAGTTTGGGCATCGGTTGACGGCTACAAATATTAATAGTGCAACTGTTGCAAGTTTAATGAATTTGGGTTTTTCTGCAACTCAAGCCCAAGCGATCGCCCAGCGTCGTCTGGTAAAATCCTTTCGTAACAGTAGTGAGTTACTCACCATTGCAGACATCGATTTAGAAAAATATACCCAACTAAGCGATCGCTTAATTGTTGGCGAAACCCTTTCTATTGTTGGGTGGTTGCTGCAAGCTTGGAGTTGGTTGGCGTTGAGTGTATTGTTATTGTTGAGTGGCTATGGGACAAATTTTTGGTTAGTCTTTGGCGTGGGAGGATTAGCGATCGCTTATTTCGGGCTACTATTTTGGCTAGTGGATCGCTATCGTCGGCTGCATCCGGTACCAATTATTCCCACATATTACGAAACCATTTCGATATTAATCAGTTTTAGCGTTTTAGAATTCTTCAGCTTACTAGCGATCTTTCGCAATGCCGAACAACCTTGGCTGACATTGGGATGTCTGGTAATAATTCTTGTCCCCGTCCCAATGGCTTTATTAATCCGACTTTACCAACAAGGTCGTTATCATGACTTAATGGACGTTTCTTACTTCACAGAAGATGGCACATTTCGCCAGTTACGATTATTGATTGGACGTTTGCCAGTGATACCAAGGAATGAGACATTTCGGGAACGATATATGCCTCTGTTGGGCGATCGCCGTTGGAACTGGCTCAACTACTATGATTTTAGTCTCAACAATCTAGTGAAATTAGGATTTAACGACATTCGCTTGCGAGATGAACACCTACCAGGTATCATCTCTGCACTTGCTTGGTATCAATGGAGTTTGGGTTTAATTTACATCACCCTAGTTTTATGGACACTTTCCCGCACAATTCCGGGATTGAATTTGCTGATTTATCTGAAGTAATTCCTGCACTTTTTATTAGCGCTAATATGATACAACGTAGTGTATAATGCCAGCAATTATACTATTTCCTGCTATCAGTCTCGTAGTATATAGCGGTTATCGTTTATATAAAGAAGAGTGTTTACACGTTTCAAATACGGGATGAGGATATGACTGTGTTGCACCCAAGTGAAAACCACTATAACGTCAGATCAACCCAGATTAAATATAGCCGTAGTCACACATGTTAGGATATTTTGAAAGCATGAAAGTTAGGAATAGTAATACTTTTACCTCCTGCCTCTGGTCACTAAGCGTCTTGCCCTGACCGCAGTCGTTGGCGCAGCCTCTTGTAGAGAAGGGAGTCGAAGTGCTGCCTTCTGCCTCCTGCTATATCTAAAAATTTGGTAAATTTATCAAAAGATTGTTCATTGTAAATAAATAAGTCGGCATAATAAAACCAAACTATGTAAATAAATATAAACTAGGCTAAAACCCTTTCCTCTCCTGCCTTTTGACTTCTGTCTCTTACCTTATCCCAACGACAAATTTTTACACCAACCTACTTAATATTTAAACAAAATTAAATTTTATTATACAAATAAATCATTTATTTTTTCTAAATTATTATCTAAAAATATCTACAACTTTGATATTTTTATCAAAACATTTTTCATTGTTTTTGAAAATTAAATCATATACATTGTAAGTGTAAGTAGCAAGTGATGAAAAATTGATTATCTAATAAAGATAACAAAATAATTTAACAGCTACTAACTAGTTTTGCTAACAAAAAGATAACAAATAAGTCAAAAAAAAGACTTAAGTTTTGTCTATTTTAACGTGAATTCGACGGATCTCAAAAACCCCGTTTCCATTCCTTTCTCCCACAGCGAGAGAGGCTTTGAAACCATAATTTTCTCGTTGTCAACGAAGAATATTTCTGCCCATCTTTGCGTCGCAGAGGGGTTGGGGAGAGGTTTATCGAACTGACGTTATTTTATGTTGCGATGTTAGCAAGATTTTTATCCAAACAATAGGAGGATTAATCCTAATGGCAGAAGATTTGAGTAACGGTGGTAGCAGTAACTCCTCTACTAGTGGGAACAATCCGATTGAACAATCACCCTTCGGTCGCTTGGAAGAAGTTGTCGGTAAGGAAGGGGTCAAAAATCTATTCAGTGGTGTTGGTAAGGGAGAAGATGGCAGTAGCCCATTTGGTGGTAGTGCTGGTGGCGGTGGCAGTCAGCCTGATTTAGCCTACGGTGGTAATCCTTTCGCTGGCGACAACTTCTGGAATATCTTTGCAGGCGGTGTAAACCCATCTAAAGTTAGCGGTAGCCCATCCACAGGCGGTGGCAACCCATTCGGAGGCGGCAGTAGCGCATCCACAGGTGGTGGCAACCCATTCGGAGGCGGCAGTAGCACATCCACAGGCGGTGGTAGCCCATCCACAGGTGGTGGCAACCCATTCGGAGGCGGCAGTAGCGCATCCACAGGCGGTGGTAGCCCATCCACAGGTGGTGGCAACCCATTCGGAGGCGGCAGTAGCGCATCCACAGGTGGTGGCAACCCATTCGGAGGCGGCGGTAGCCCATCCACAGGCGGCAGTAGCGCATCCACAGGTGGTGGCAACCCATTCGGAGGCGGCAGCGATCCTTTGACTGGCGGCGGTAGCCCATCCACAGGCAGCAGTAGCGACCCTTTGACTGGTGGTAGCAGCCAAACCTATGGTATTAGCACAACCGAAATACCGGACGGGTTTACTTTGAGGGCTACTATTGACAAGCTAGTTAACTCAAGGCTTGACAAGGAAGTGGGTGGTGGACAAATCCCTTCATCTGGTGGTGGACAAATCCCTTCATTTGGTGGTGGACAAATCCCGTCATTTGGTGGACAAACCTCTTCATCTGGTGGTGGACAAATCCCTTCATTTGGTGGACAAACCTCTTCATCTGAAGGTGGACAAATTCCATCATTTGGTGGTGGACAAATTCCGTCATTTGGTAGTTGACAAAGCTCGTTTACTTAATACAATAGTTCCGAAAATCAGCAGATAAATAGAGCAGAACAATAATGAGTTCTTCAGTACATAGTATGCTAGTACAGCTTGGCGAAAATAAACATATCATTCGATAAACCTCAAAAGCGTGTATTATCGGTTATGTGCCTTCTGCCTCACTGTACTAGTTTGCTATTTTACGCCCTGAAACTCTTTAGAGATAAAAGTTTAAGCAATACTTTCTATTAATTTGATGGGAAGATTATTAAAGCCTTTATTATTAAAGAGATTTTGGGTTGAGCAAATTCATAATTTGTATAACAGGTACTGAAGACTCCATAAATTTTTAACTAATAAATAGGAGAATTAGTGCCAATGGAAGCGTCTGCTGTCAATCCCATTAATGGTGGAGTTAATCCCTTAAGTTCAGGTGGCGCTAGCAATCTGTATAGTGCTAATTCCTTTGCTGCCAATAGCAGTTTTTCTGCTGAAGGCAGCCTGTTAACGGGTAGTAGCAATCTGTTATTAGGTAACGGTAACAATCCCATTCCAGGTGGCGGTATTAACCCGTTTGCAGGTGATGGTGGCAGTGGGCTTCAGAAATTAATCTTTGAACGATTAAAGTTAGTTTTGGGTGATAACTATTTCAAGAATATTGACAAGACATTGGCAGGAGGTAGTAACCCGTTTGCAAGTAGTGGTTATCCCATTCCAAGTGGGGCTACCAACCCTTTTACAGGTAATAGCAATCCGATCGCAGGTGGGGCTACCAACCCATTTGCAGGTAGCAGCAATCCGATCGCAGGTGGCGCTGACAACCCATTTGCAGGCGGTGGTAATCCGATCGCAGGTGCTGGAGGTCTGCTTCAACAATCGCCTTTCGATCCGTTGAAAGAAGTCCTTGGTAACAATATACCTTTTAGTAACACTGGGAATACATCTAATTCAGGTAGCCAAACTTTTAATCAGAGCAACGCACCGGTTGGCAATGGTAACAAGGACTCTGGTAGTAATAACGCAACTATTGGTAATTTTAACTCGGATTCTGGCAGTAACAGTGCAACCATTGGTAATGGTAACTGGAACTTTAATAATGACAACACAACTATCGGAAATGGCAACTGGCTATTTGGAAAGGATAACACAACCCTTGGTAACGGCAACTGGTATTGGGACAAGGGAAGTAATAATGCAACACTAGGTAATGGTAATTGGCACTTTGGCAGCGACAACGCAACCATTGGAAACGGCAATTGGGATTTTGGTAAAGATAATACAATTATTGGTAATGGTAACTGGGTTTTTACCAATGGAAATGAAATTATTGGTAATGGCAATTGGTTAACAAAGACTGACAATACAACGATTGGAAACGTCAATAATCTCAGCAGTTTAAAGTTATCCCCACTAGGGATCAAAACTGACGTTAACAATCTGATTGACTCTCTGATAGGTAAAATAGGTCAAAATTTTCTTGGGTTCACAGGAAATTTTGATAAATCGAGTAGCCAAACCTTTAACCGCCTCATCTCTTCTAAAAGTGTTGGTAATGACACTAATATATCTAACGATATTGAGCAACTTTTGGCATCACTCAGCCCAATTCAAGGAAATTTCATCAATTATCAGCCTGTCCAAAACCCTCAACCTGTCCCAGAATCTGCTTCTTCTGTGTCGTTGGTAGTAATGGGAATGGTGTGTTTGCTGTTGTCACTGTTCAAAAAACAACAACACTGTTAACGTAAATTCAATCTTTCTCAGCTAATTGCGATCGCACTTCCTGTTTTATGTTTCTCTACCAGGTTAACTTACAGCAGTAATTAGCGAGAATTGATGCTGTCCAATAGGCAATAGGCGACAGGAAAGAAGGTTTCTTAGTTGTACTGAGTTTTTTCAGAAATCAAATACTAGTCCTATAGCTACGCTTCGGGCGCAGCCTCTTGTAGAGAAGGGCGCAGCCGAAGTGACGCACTATAGAGCAACTCATAATATTATGTCCACTTGATTGCTTATTAAATCCGAAGAACCCCACCCTCGCCAAAGCTACGCTTTATCTCCCCTCCCTGCAAGCGGGGAGGGGTTGGGGGTGGGGTGTAATGACTGTGGTTTGCATAACTAATTATGCGGACATGATATAAGTTAATTACAACAATTGTTGCAATGATTTAAACCTTTCTTATACATGAACAAGTAATTGTTGCAAAGCATGAAACCTTTGCAGCAACTACTTATACCTTTCTTGGAAATACTTAAACCTTTCTTATACATGAACAAGTAATTGTTGCAAAGTATGAAGTCTTTGCAGCAACTGCTTATACCTTTCTTGGAAATACTTAAACCTTTCTTATACATGAAAGAGCAATTGTTGCAAACGCTTCAATTTTGGCAACTAGTGTTCAAGGTTAAGCGAGTTACAAGTGTTGATACCAAGAAAAGGGGAGACAAAGCATAGCTTTGGCTCTTTGGGGTGCAATGATTGTAGGAATCATAACTAATTTCCGAACTTCCGCGCGGAGTTTTATGAGTCCTATAGCTGTATTTGCTAAATTTGATGGGCGATCGCTTAAAATTTAAAAGTTGGTGATTGTTATCTGCTCAAAAGAATGACAACTTGGGATACGTTGCCCAAGAGTTGCGGGAATACAACCAGGCACGGGATTATTATCAACAAGCCCTGGAAATCAAAATCGAATTTGGCGATCGCTATTCGAGTGCTGACACTTACCACCAGTTGGGAAGGGTTGCCCAAGAGTTGCGCCAATACGACCAGGCACGGGATTATTATCAACAAGCCCTGGAAATATATATCGAATTTGGCGATCGCTATAACTGTGCTAGCACTTACCACAACTTGGGATACGTTGCCCAAGAGTTGCGCCAATACGACCAGGCACGGGATTATTATCAACAAGCCCTGGAAATATATATTGAATTTGGCGATCGCTATGAGTGTGCTGGGACTTACCACCAGTTGGGAATGGTTGCCCAACTGTTGCGGGAATACGACCAGGCACGAGATTATTATCAACAAGCCCTGGAAATCAAAATCGAATTTGGCGATCGCTATTCGAGTGCTGACACTTACCACCAGTTGGGAAGGGTTGCCCAAGAGTTGCGCCAATACGACCAGGCACGGGATTATTATCAACAAGCCCTGGAAATATATATCGAATTTGGCGATCGCTATTCGAGTGCTAGCACTTACGCAGTATTAGGATTGCTTGCACAAGTGCAGGAGAATTACGCGGAAGCTAGGGCTAATTTGCAGACAGCGTTGGAGATATATGTTGAGTATCAGGATGAATATATGGCTGCGGTGACGCGAGAGAATTTAGAGGGTTTACCGGAGTAGAGGGATCTGGGCGATGTGCGATGTCTAACGACAAGCTGCGTTATGTCTACGCATTTGGGTTTTGTGGGGAAGGGGGTTAGCGAAGCTGTCCGCAGGAATCGCGTTTGCTTGATTGGTTTGGGAGAGCGATCCTTCTCCAGTTATCCTTAAAAGTTACAATGAGTATGGTGTCAGCAAGTCCAGCTTCAACCTGTCAAGCAATCATTCCCTTTTCGACGTTATCCGCATCAGTGCGAACCTCGCGTATGCGTTCCTCGTCGAGATTTTCCGGTAGAAATCCACCTGCTTGCATTTTCCATAATCTATAGTAAGCGCCGCCTAGTGCCAGCAGTTTGGCGTGGGAACCATCTTCGATAATCCGACCTTTGTCGAACACCAAAATCCGGTCTAGATGGACGATGGTAGATAGTCGATGAGCTACCACAATCACCGTTTTCCCATTCATTGCTAAGTCGAGGGTATCTTGGATCGCTTTTTCGGTAATTGAATCGAGGCTAGAGGTGGCTTCATCTAAAATCAGAATCGGCGCATCTTTGAGAATTACGCGCGCGATAACAATCCGCTGTCTTTGCCCCCCAGACAACTTGACACCACGTTCGCCCACCAGAGAATTGTAACCATCCTTACTTTGGACGATGAAATCGTGAGCATGAGCCTTTCGCGAAGCCTCGATTACTTCCTCATCGGTTGCATCCAAGCGTCCGTAACGAATATTTTCTAGCAAAGTGCGATGGAACAGAGATGGATCTTGGGGAATTAAGCTAATTTGAGCGTGTAGTGCATCCTGAGTCATGTCTCGAATATCGACCCCATCAATGATAATCTGTCCAGATTGTGGGTCAAATAAACGCAGAATCAGATTGACAAAGGTGGATTTTCCAGAGCCGGACAAGCCTACCAGTCCGACACGCTGTCCCGCTTGGATGGTGACAGAAAGGTTGTTGAAAACTTTCTTCTCTTCTGTGTAGTTGAAATTCACCCGCCGAAACTCAATCTTACCTTGAGTAATTGAGTGGGCGATCGCTTTTTCGCGATCGACTAATTCGTGGGGTTGAACGATGGTGAAAACACCATTGGCGACATTCCCAACATGTTCAAAAAATTCTAGAAAGCGGCGGCTCAAATTGCGGGCTTCACTGATGATCAACAGTGATAAGCTAGTTGCTACAACAAAATCAGCAGTAGCGATCTTTCCTTGACTCCAGAGAGAAAGCGAGTAATACAGTGTGCTGATTTTCAGAATGGCTGCTGAGATGAACTGAAACCAGCGAATGCGCTCTGAGTACCAGTTGGACTCTCTCACGTGTTTGAGTTCGTGCCTTAATTGCTCATTCAAATAACGTCGTTCAAAACCAAAGCGAGCAAACAGTCGGCTACTAGTGAGATTTGTGACTGTATCTACAATGATGCCAGTTGTCTCACTTCTGGCGGCTGCGGCTTTCCGGGAGTAAAATCGGCAGCGAGTTGCCAGCCAGAACGAAATACTGATGAAAAGAACTGCCCATATTCCCACGAGTGCAGCCAGTGGAGGATAGGCGCGATACAGTATTGTCGTGGCGACGGAATACACAACAATTACTGGCATAAATTCAGTAATCATCATTTGCATCGTTTGGGTAACACCCAGAGAAGTTTCGCTAATCCGATGTGCCAATGCGCCGGAAAAACTGCTGCTTAAGTAGCGATGCGAATGGTGTTGTAAATAGGCATATAGCGATCGCACTATGTGCTGTCGATGGATGGGATGGAGAATAGTTTGCAAGAGTCCAGCCGAGCGCCCAAATACCACTTCACCCACACTCAAGCCGATGAATAACATTAACGGTTGCTTCATGGCATCAAAAATGGGCTTGCTGTCGCCCGTCGATCGCGTCACGCCCCGAATGATCTCGCCAATAGCATAAGGCAACATAATGCCACAAGTTGCGTGTATTACCTCCAGGATTACCATTAACACATACCACCAGCGAAACTGATTAACAAAATAGCAAATGAACTTAAATGGAGTTGATGGCAAATCTGGTGCATCAGGGGCACGTTGAAAGGATTTGGATTGTCTAGCTTTTTTCGTCATGAAAGTCGATCTCTTAGCATCATTTTCACTTTTCTACCAGATAAAAATGGACGACTAGATAAGCCGCCCGATGGCATTAGAGACTTTTAGAAGTACTCCACTTTGAGTCATTTGTCATTTGTCATTTGTTATTCGCTGCGTCCCTAGTTTCTAACGAAGAGAATCTCCTCTTCGGTATTCGGCTGTTATGTCGTCTAACTTTTGTTTCAAATTGTCGTCAAGTTTTAGTTCTAGTGCCTTGAGGTTGTCAGCAAGTTGTTCGGGACGGCTAGCGCCAATGATGGGGGCAGTGATAATCGGATTAGATAAAACCCAAGCCACTGCTAGGGTGGTGAGGGAAAATCCGGCGAGATCCGCTACCGTGCGTAAATCTTCAACAGTATTAAATTCGCGATCGCGCCAGTAGCGTTCTTGATAACGTTCTGCGGCAGCACCTAACGTAAAACGCGTACCTGATGTGGGGCCTTGAGTAAAATTGTGTTTGCCTGTAAGTAGACCACCTGCCAAAGGATTGTAAGAAATTACACCCAATCCTTCTTCTTTGGCAAGAGGCAATAGTTCTCGCTCAATTTCGCGGAATAACAGGTTGTAACGGGGCTGAATTGAGACGAACTTGGTTAAATTGCGCGTCTCAGCACGACCCAAAGCACGGGCGAGTCGGTAGGCTAAGAAGTTGGAAACCCCGATGTAGCGCACCTTGCCAGCACGAACCACTGCATCCAGCGCTTCCAAAGTTTCATCAAGGGGAGTTGAAGCATCATCGGAGTGCAACTGATACAGGTCGATATAATCAGTTTCCAAGCGTCGCAGAGAAGCATCGATCGCATCCAAAATATGTTTACGCGAAGCCCCTTGATCCCAAGGTGCAGGGCCAACTCGACCAACGCACTTGGTAGCTAAAATAAAATGTTCGCGTTTGCCTTTGAGCCAGCGCCCAATGATTTCTTCGGTGCGTCCCGCAGTAGCAAGTCCGCCGCCCAGGGGATAAACGTCGGCTGTATCTAAAAAATTGATTCCGCCATCGGCGGCGGTGTCGAGGATTTGCCTAGAAGTTTCTTCGTCGGTCTGCAAACCAAAGGTCATAGTGCCGAGACAAAGACGCGAAACGGTCAATCCAGTTTTACCGAGCTTAGTGGTTGGTAAAGTCATAAAGATGTTGTTAATTGAGAAAGTTTTGAAATTTTTAAATAGAATGCGACGTGCGTTCCGCTTCGCTAACGCAAAACTAAAACCCTGACACATCGACCAAGCCATGATTTTTAAGGTGTGAACCAATTTAACCAACCTTCCCAGTTTTGGACGATCGCAGCAAATTCTGCATAACCATCAGCTTTTGGGTGAGCGCCGTCATTGGCTTTTGCTTCTGCTAGCCAGATTGGTGACTTCACCAAACTAGAAAACACATCAAGATACGGAACATCTAGTTCATTACAAACCAACGCGAATTCCTCTGACAGATTTGCAAGAATTTGATTTCTTTTTTCTTGATCGACATCACCACAGGGTGGCGGACTAACCATCAAAATCGGATAGAGTTGCTTTGCTTGGCTTAAGATACTGCGAGCATTTGCGATCGACTCTGGAAGTTCGATTCCTTGTTGTTTTCCCGCCCATCCTGAATCGTTTGCCCCAAAGGAAAACACTACTCGACCATCAGATTCTTTTGGGAGACGATAGGAGACTTCCGAGTACCAACGTTGTTTGAGATACCGACTTGTCTCTGCCCGCACCCCCAAGTTGTAATGGGTGATAGCGTATCCTCTTGACTCAGCATTGCGGCACACTCTACCTGTCCAACCCAGAAACTCTGGATCGCCTGTGCCATTGACAAAGGATTCACCAATAAAACAAATTCTGATTTCTTTGCGAGAATCTGACATAACTAAATTTTGCCGAAAAAGTTCGGCTTTGACTTGAGAAGAAGCATTATGTTCATGATTCTAGAAGATATTAATATATTGTTATGTTAGGCAGGCAGGACGCTGCCTACCTCAGAGAATATTGCAAGTTAGTTTTTGAACATTTCACCTCAAGCAACTACAGAAATTTCACGCCGATTCTGAGAAATTAGCCATTGCTGTAACTTCGGATCGCCGTATACCTCATCTGCAATAAAATGATCGCCTTCCGGTAGCACTGTCAAATCGACTTTCCCCCCGACTTTGCGTAAGCGCTCAACAAAATGCTCTGTATCCTCAATCGGCAGATTTTTATCCTGTCCACCTTGAAATATCTGAACGGGAATGTTTTTGAGTGCAACTAGTTCGCTTTCTGCTAATGTTTTTGGTACGCGTCCAGACACAGGAACTAAACCTGCAAAGCGATCGGGATGTAAAGCAGCGATATGCCAGATACCTGCCGAGCCTAAGCTGAACCCGGCTAATATCACCCGCGCTGGATCGACAGGCTGAGAAACGATCAGTTCATCAAGCAAAGTAAGCACATCATCTGCTCGATCTGCCCAAGTCTGTTCAGCCAGAATTTGGGGTGCAGCAAAGACATAAGGTAACGAGTCGGATAAATCCACGAAACGAGGTAAACCCCATTTTAGTAGCACATTCAAATCCGTCCCGCGATCGCGTCCTCCATGCAGAAAAAGTACTAAGGGTGCAGGTTGCTTGGCATTGTTAGAAACAGGTGAGAACAGATAAGGCAAGGAACCATTGTTAGTGTCATGAGAGCGTTGTTCAACAGGCATTGTTATGACTCCTAATTTAATTGGGAATTGGGAATTGGGCATGGGGCATGGGGCATTGGTAAAAGACAAGGAAGAGGGGGGAGATAAGGAAGAAACTTGTTTAATAATTCTCCCTTGTCCCCCTTGTCCTCCTCATCTCCCTCATTTCCCCCCACTCCCCGATCTCACCTTTTACGCCACTACTAAACTCTTGTCCACTTGTTGAAATTCGCTGTTACCTACTTTGGATTCGATCGCTGTACCCTTGAAGAAATCGGGGTTAGCTTGGGTGTAAAACTTGTAGGGATTAGCGAATACATAGGATTTGAAGTCGGCTTCGGTCAGGACGCCTTCTTGTACGAGATCCCAGCTTTCAGCCAAGGGAGAAGTTAAGTCTGGTACATCCCAGTGACCAACATCGGAGGAATAGATAGCGTTGATCTTGACTCCCAAGGGATTGGCTTTGTCGTTGAATGCCGTAGCGATCGTGCGATCGTCGGACTCGGAACCAAAGAAGAAACTGTTCACCCAGCGATCGTGGATGTCTTCAATTGTTTCAATACCTGCGGCGGCAAAATCGTCCAATTCGCTACCAATCGGCGCACGGCTATGACGGCTGAATGAAGCTCCTAGTACAGTCTTGGTCAATTCGTCCTTATCGAGGGAATGCCCTTGAGTAACTTCTGCACCGTAGCGCTCAAATATCTCAAACAACTCATCAGAATTCGTCAACGCTGGATTGTAGTTTTCCAGTGCCTTGATATTGCGCTTGGAGAACCGATCTACCAAATGAATGTAGACACGCGCACCCCAATCTGCCCCACCTTCCAGCATCGCTACGCGCAACTGCGGAAAACGCTTGGTAACACCGCCGAAGAACAGCGCCTTCGCAAATGCTTCCGAACCATCGGCGAAGTGACCGATATGGTTGTTCATGTAGTTACTGATGGAGGAGCGGCCAGTCCAACCCTGACTGCCGTAATGGGTGGTGACAGGTACGCCAAGTTCCACGACCTTTGCCCAGAAAGGATCGTAGTCGTATTCACTATCTAGTCCGTAAAAGTCGATATAAGAAGCATACTTGGCGATTTCGGGGAATTTATCAGCTGGATATTTATCAGCGATCGCTTTGATTGGCCGTTTCACACCGCCAGTGATATTAATCACCTTTAAGCCCAGTGTTTTCACAGCGAACTCTAGCTCCTCAATGCCTTCTTGGGGAGTAGTTAATGGGATACCAGCTACCGGTGTCAAGCGATCGCTATATTTCCGGTAAATATCAGCATGATAGTGATTAACCGCGCGTTGCAGTGCTTGACGATTCTCTGCACTCGCTCCAGCCGGTGCTAAAACATTGTTGGGAAACAGCACCGAATAGTCCGATCCTTGCTCCGCCTGACGCTCATAGAGCAGTCCGGGAAGGGTGTAAGTAGCGAGATCCAATGTGTTTTTAGTAACTCTAGCCCACCAAGGCGATCGGATTGTGCGGTTGTATTGACGTTCTTCAGGAGTTTGTTGATACCAGTCTTTACCGTTGCTCTTGGAGTTAAGACGAGAAGCTTCAGTCTTACGTAACTCATCTACAAGTTTCACACCACCGTACTTAGCGATGTAATCCTCAAAAGCTGGCGTGAAATCATTGGTATGAACATCGGTGTCGATTACTGGATAATCAAGGGTTGCTCTGATTGCGGCGGAGCGTGAGGTCTTCAATCGGCTATATTCAGTCATGTTTTTTTCCTTCCCTACAACAAAAATTACAGGTTTTTTCAGCATCCAATGCTGCTATTGACAAATACATTTCCTGTAGAGACGGCGATTTATCGCGTCTCTCCACAATTGTCTGTAGGTGGCGATCTACAGAAAGTGCAATTTAAAAGGTATGGCATAAGCATCCGTGAAAAATTCATTTACACTACAGCACTGTAAACACAGTGCAGACATGAAAAGTCATTTACGCCAACACCAATCTTTCATCTAGTTGTTTAGCAGTAAAACGATTGGCCGGACGACGCAATCCCAGGTTTTCACGCAAAGTACTGCCTTCGTATTCAGTACGGAACAGTCCGCGTTTCTGGAGAACGGGAACAACTAGGTTAACGAATTCATCCAATCCTGTGGGAAGGATTGGCGGCATGATATTAAAGCCATCGGCTGCACCGTTGTTGAACCATTCTTCTAGCTGGTCGGCAATGGTTTCGGGAGTACCGAGTATGGTGCGATGACCTCGTGCAGTAGCAAGAGAGAGATACAACTGACGCAGTGTGAGAGTCCCACGAGTAGCCAAATCTCTAACTAGTTTGAGACGACTTTTGTTAGTGTTGGTGTCGCTGGGTAGTTCGGGAGCCACATCATCTAAAGAATATTTCGACAAATCCACACCCTTGTAATAGTTCTTTAAAATTCCCCAGGCCACATCGGGATGGATTAACGATTGCAAGAATTCGTACTTCTCTTGAGCTTCTGATTCAGTCCGGCCAATGATTGGGAAAGCACCAGGCATGATTTTGAGATCGTCTGGCGATCGCCCATATTGTGCTAGCCTACCTTTGACATCAGCATAAAACTCTTGGGCATCGGCTAGGGTTTGATTGGCGGTGAAAATCACCTCAGCAGTGCGTGCAGCTAAGTCCCGTCCCGATTCGGAGGCTCCAGCCTGAACAATCACCGGATAACCTTGGGGCGGACGACCAACGTTTAAAGGGCCTTTTACAGAGAAATATTTGCCCTTGTGGTTCAATGTATGCAGTTTATCAGGATCGAAATAGACACCAGACTCTTTGTCACGGATGAAAGCATCGTCTTCCCAACTATCCCATAGACCTTTCACCACTTCCACAAACTCTTCAGCTCGTTCATAACGCTGGCTGTGTTCTGGGTGATGCTCAAGTCCGAAATTACGTGCAGCATTCTCATTGCCTGTTGTGACTACATTCCACCCGGCCCGGCCTTTACTCAAGTAGTCTAGGGAAGCAAACTTACGTGCCAGGGTGTAGGGTTCTTCATAAGTGGTCGAAGCGGTGGAAATGAAGCCGATGTTTTGAGTTACAGAGGACAAGGCCGAGAAGAGGGTAACAGGCTCAAAATGAGCAATTTTCCCATTGCGATGCTGAGTTTCTGGAGCGCCGCCCCAGACTCCTGGACTATCTGCTAAAAAAACTGCATCGAATAAGCCGCGTTCGGCGGTTTGGGTAATTTCTTTGTAATGCTCGAAATTCAGCCCTGCATCTGCTTGTGAATCGGGGTGTCGCCAAGCAGAGACATGGTGTCCGGTGGCTTGAATGAATGCACCTAAACGAATTTTGCGTGTTGTACTCATATATTTTTCTTTGCTTATAGTGCGTTAGCGGAGCGTCTCGTGGAGAAAGCTTAGGCTCGGTATGGCTGATTTGCGCTACGCCAGTTATGATTACTACTGCTACAAAAGGTAGGCATTCACCTCTTGCTAGACACTGAATGTCGTCATGCAAAGCTTTTCTAGTAACTTGCCGTTCAGTTACCTACTAATTGCTCAAAAATCAAATAACCGAACTGTAAGTCAGGTTAATACCACAGCAGAATTAGGAATTTTGCTGTTTGGCGCTCTAATCACCATAAATTTATCTAGTAATTTTACTTACCAGATAGAGCCTACACAATAAATACAAAAAAAGATGTGCTGGAAATCACAATAACACGAAAAACTAATTATTAGTTTTTCAAACATTAAGTATTGCAAATTAATTATTTACTGAGTATATAGTTATTTATGGTATTGAAAGGTTATTGCACAATTCTCTAGGTTTCTTTGACTGAATGACACTAAGGTAAGATATAGCCCTAGCCATGACTGGTTCTCAGGCTCCAGGCTGGGAATCCATTCTGGGAGGGGAGGCTCTGCTGAAAGTGGCTATGATTGCATAATGAATCAATGCATTCACGTCGCTAAGTGTCGGGGTAGCATGGCGAGTCGGGGTTTGATAGTGGTGCTTCCCATCGCCATTGCTACACTACCCGTTATCCAACAAGCATGGGAGGGTATTAGTGTAGAACGAAAATTGAATATTGACTTTTTGGATTTGATGGCGATCGCGATTACTAACTTCTAAGGGTAATTTCTCACACCATCGCTGATGCTCGGTTCAATTGAAGTCGGTGAAAATATCCGCGATCGCACGGCTCGTTCTTCTGCTCAACAAACTCTAGATTTACTTAGTTCTCTAGGGCAATTCGTCTGGGTGGAACGCAATGGCGACAAGCAACAAATTCCCATTGCATTAATTTTCAGGTTTTGGCTACAAAGTTTAGTTACTATTAGAAAACAGAGGCTCAAAGGTTCACTAAATCCAAGTTTCAGAATCTTGCTTCAATTATTTTCCAAGAGTGACAAAACAGGGCTAAACCAGTAGTGATAACACATTAGGGGAACTTCTATATCCACTAGCTGTAACAACAAAGAGTAACTTTTAACTGATTACTCCTGAAAGTGGGTGCAGTATTGTTAAATGAAAACTATGTCTGGTTTCAGTTTTAAGATACCGTTCTTGCAAAGGTTGCCACTGCTGCCACGACTGATAACGATTTTCAGTTAATAAATTAGCAAGGGTGGGCAACTTAGTGTGAATTTCTGATTTATATATATCTCCAAGCCAGTCAGTTAAAACGGCACTATCTTGCATCGTACCCAAAATTTCTTGGATATTTTTCACTTCTGTAATATAAGCTTCGTAAGACTCGCCATATAAGTCAGTAAATAACTCCATTTGATAGCGTATACGTTTAGCTTCTTTTCGCAAACTATGAATATTTTCACCTTCTGTTGTCAATTGTTTTTCTATCTTTTTTGGTTTCCAGTTTTTCTGGATCTTCACTTCTGATTCTACAATTTCAGTACCAACTAGCCAACCTGGATGCAATAAGAAGTTACTCACTTCTGGTAAAAGTAAGTCTGGTAGTACTTGCTGAATGGCAATAGATGCCAAAGGTTGATAAGTAGGTTTTTCTAACCACTTATCTAATGCATCTTTTAAAGACTTGTAAGATTCATCGTTTAATGTTTTCTGTACGCTCGATTCTACATCTTCACGTTGTTTTGCCAAAGCTATAAAAGCTGTTTGCAGAGATTCTTGTTCTTTGCGGGGTAAGTTTGGTTTATAATTGTTTTCCAAACTTTCTTTAAGTACGTCTAAATCTCGCAGATTACCAAGACGACGAGCTATTTTACCAATATTTTTATCGCTGACTGGTTTCGACAGATCCACTGCTAGCCCAAACCGAGTTACCGCTGTCCGTAGGCGGCGCATTCCCACTCGCATTTGGTGCAGCGCTTCTGGATCTTCATCTTTCTTTACTGATTTTTCCCACTTCAAGGTTTTCTTAAAGTGTTTTTCAATCGCTTGGTAGGCATAGTCACCGAGAGTTTTTACTGTAGTTTGTGTAGCTAATTTCATAATTTATCTCAATTATTACCTCACGAAGTTATTGCATAATAACAACATTATTAAAAAAAATGCATCTACTTTTGATATTTTTTTAGCTATGAGGATTGCCAGGTATGCTTATGACTATTGATAGTTGCATATTATCTTATAAATATGCAATATCTATCAACGGATTACAATCATCTCATCTCCCTTAAGTTGAGATGAGATATATAGGACTCATATTTGATTGCGTGAAAAAAACTCAGTACAGCTTTATTCCTTCTTCCCAGTCCTCAGTCCTCAGTCCCTAGTCCCTACGATTAATTCAGAAATCAAATCAGATTGCTATAGTTTGGATAACAAAATTTTACGATAATCAAACCATATATTATAATAGCATGGCTAGTATTTTTGTAAATATCAATATAATTTAAAATGTCAAACTTACATCATTTGCTAAATCAAGTTTTATTGACTTTTGTAGATTCTTTTAAAGAGCATAGAGAAGATTTATCAGCACTGCTACTAACACATCAGAAGTATTTATGGTTAGGGTCAGATGAAACTTCAACTATTGAGCGTCTTTCTTTGATTGATACTGAGAAATTTACAGATCATCAACAATTTCGTGTAGCAGAATTTATCGATTTACCTGCACCAGAAGAAGAAGAAATTGATATAGAGGGACTAGCTTACACGGATAATTACTTATGGTTTGTTGGTTCTCACAGCTACAAACGTAAAAAATCCAAACCCGAAAATACAGATGCCAAGAACTTTAAAAGGCTAGCAAAAATTGAATCAGAACCTAACCGTTACATTTTAGGACGAATTCCTCTGATAGACGGTAAGCTATTCTCATCTTGCCCACATCCCGAAAAGCCAGATGTGCAATTGACTGCCAGTAAATTAGAGGTGACGAATCAGGGTAATTTGCTGATGACAGCTTTGGCAGATGATGCCCATTTAGGCTTGTTTATTAAGGCAGGAATTCCCGGAAAGGATAATGGCTTTGATATTGAAGGAATAGGCATTTATCAAAACCGCGTCTTTCTGGGTTTGCGCGGGCCTGTATTGCGAGGTTGGGCTGTGGTGCTGGAAATAGAGTTAGAAGATTCTACCCCTGGACTGATGAAACTAAAGCAAATTGGAGAATTGCAGGAGTTATATAAAAAGCATTTTATCTGGTTGAATGGTTTGGGAATTCGAGATTTGTATGTAGATGATAAAGATTTGTTGATTTTAGCTGGGCCAACGATGGATTTAGATGGGCCCGTGCAAGTTTATCGCTGGGTAAATGGTGTGAATATGCGAGAAAATGTCTTCAGCAATCCCGATTTTGTGCAAGATATTCCTTATGGGAATCGGGAAGAACACGCTGAAGGAATGACGCTGTTTCAGGATGTAACTGGCATACCTTCGCTATTGGTAGTTTATGATTCTCCAGCAAAAAGTAGGCTGGTGGGTGATGATAGTGTAATGGCGGATGTGTTTAAGTTGGGCTAACTTCAATCTTGGTTTTGGGATTTTAGATTGTTAAATGTTAGTAGAAATTGCTTGTACGGGACAGGTGGGGATACACTGCTCGCAGACAATACAGCGCGATCGCGTGAATGTCAACTTGTATGTCTCTGGCTGGAGGGTGAGGGCTTCGGTAGGACAAACCCCAGTACACAAGCCACAGTGGACACACACATCCTCGTCGATCGCAATTTCGCCTAACGTCGAAGAAACATTAACATTACGCGATCGCATCCACTCGATCGCCGCATCTAATTGATCGATGTCTCCCGATAATTCCACTACCAATTTGCCAATTTGATTTGGGGCAACTTGAGCGCGGATAATATTAGCGGCGACGTTGAACTCTTTAGCCAGTACGTAAGTGACTGGCATTTGCACGGCGCGTTTCGGGAAGGTGAGTGTTACTCGTTTTTTCACAGGTTTAGCAGAGGGTTTTTTCTGTTGTAACGTATTGAGAGTTTTATCGAAACAATCGGGTCTAAAACCTCGCCTTTTAAGGCAAAAGTTTGGCAAGCGGGGTATAAATCCCCGTTACAAAAACGGCCTCCTACCTCCTGCCTTCGTTAACAGTCCTTTCCTACAGTAAGTTGCACGAACGAGCAAGGCATCTGCTCCTGGGCAGGTAGCTAGAAAATCCAATTAAAATTAATCAATATTGATATTTGTTAATATTGGAAACCGCAAATATAGACCTTTTGGAAGATGCTTTAAAAATCAGTATTGATACTATATTAAACTTGCTATTTAAATTTATTACTTGTTATCTGTTATATCCATTTTAACTTGGAAAGCTTTTAACATGAAAATTTTAGTTGTCGAAGATGACGAGTTAAGTGCATATTCACTCACCTGCGTTTTAACTAACCAAAACTACGCGGTTGAAGTTGCCACTGATGGTGATACTGCTTGGAATTTTATTCAAACTTATGATTATGATTTAATCCTTCTAGATGTAATGTTGCCCAAACTGGATGGCATTAGTCTTTGTCGTCAAATTCGGTCTAGTGGTCTGCAAATGCCAATATTATTATTGACAGGGTGCGATAGTAGTCATGAGAAAGCGATCGGACTAGATGCAGGCGCAGATGACTACGTAGTTAAACCCTTTGATGCAGAAGAGTTAATTGCTCGTGTTCGGGCACTGTTGCGTCGCAGAGGTGTAACCTCACAACCTGTACTGGAGTATGGTGGATTGCGGCTAGACCCTAGTAGCTGTGAAGTGATGTATGCTGGAAAGCTGCTGGCACTTACTCCCAAAGAGTATGCTCTTTTAGAACTATTTTTGCGAAATACTCGTCGGGTGTTTAGCTGCGGCATGATTTTAGAACATCTGTGGTGTTATGAAGACACTCCACAAGAAGAAGCTGTTCGCACCCATATCAAAGGGTTACGACACAAACTCAAAGCTGTAGGAGCGCCCAGTGATTTGGTTGAAACAGTTTACGGTATTGGCTATCGGCTGAAATCACTGGCAGAGGGGCAGGGGGGCAGCACTTCGGCTACGCTCAGTGACCGGGGGGCAGCACTTCGGCTACGCTCAGTGACCGAGGGGCAGAGGAGCAGCACTTCTCTACGAGAGGCTGCGCCAACGGCTACGCTCAGTGACCGAGGGGCAGAGGAGCAGAGGGACAGAGGGAAATTAGATTGTGAAAAATCCTTGGTTCCTAATCTCAAATCACAACAGCAAACATTAATGGCAGTTGCGGAAATTTGGCAACGATTTCAAAAGCGGGTAAACGAGCAGGTGAGGGTGCTGGAGGAAGCGATCGCAACTTTAAACCAAAATAGTTTAAATCCCGATTTGCGATCGCTTGCAGCCAAAGAGGCGCATAGCTTGGCGGGATCTTTAGGCACTTTTGGCTTGCCTCTTGGCTCTAAATTAGCACGCAATATCGAACTGTTACTGAGTTCTGGTCAAACCCTGAGTCAATCTGAAATTAGCAACCTCGAAAGTTGGGTAAAGTTATTGCGTCAGGAAATTGACGGAAACGAAGTAGCAGCAATATCTGCATCACCAACGCCACAGGTTTTAGAAACAGTCACACAACCACTGGAAAATGACCTTCATGCAGAAACTAAAATATTGGTTGTGGATGACGATCCGCAAATTCAGGCATTTTTACAAACCTTACTTAGTCCTTGGGGACTAAAAGCGATCGCTCTTGAAGATCCGCGTCAGTTCTGGGAAATCTTAGAAATAATTACGCCAGACATGCTGATTCTGGATGTGGAATTACCTTATACAAATGGTATAGAACTTTGCCAATTAGTACGCAACGATTCGCGCTGGTGTGAGTTACCGATTCTATTCCTGACTGTGCATAGCGATGCCGAAATGGTAAATCAAGTGTTTAGCGTTGGTGCTGATGACTTTGTAAGTAAGCCCATTGTTGGGCCAGAACTAGTAACCCGGATCGTCAATCGCTTAGAACGGATGAAATTGCGGCAGCGCGTCGTGCAGGGAGGCAGGGAGGCAGGGAGGCAGGAGGGCAGGGGGGCAGGGGGGCAGAGGGGCAGAGGGGCAGGGGAAGCAGGGGGAGCAGGGGAAGATAGGGTAGTGAATTCTTCTTTGCCTCGCTCATCTCTTAATTTACAAGCCATCAACGAACTGGAATTGCGAGTAGCAGAGCGCACTGCTGAGTTAATTCGGGTGAATCAACAGTTGCAGTCACAACTTGATGAACGTCAACGGACACAGGGAGAATTACGGTTCTCTCAAGCTCGATTTGCACGAATTTTAGATATTGCTGATGATGCAATTATTTCCATTAACGGGTTCCAAAGCATCACTTTGTTTAATCAAGGAGCAGAGAAGATTTTCGGTTACTCGGCCCAAGAAGTGATTGGACAAGGACTTGATTTACTCTTACCGCAGCGTTTTTTTCAAGCGCATCGTCAACATGTGGTTGACTTTGGTCAATCTCCCAATGTTGCCCGTCGGATGGGAGAACGGCGTGAAATCTACGGACGCCGCAAGGATGGTACTGAATTTCCAGCCGAGGCTTCTATCTCCAAAATAGAGATGGCTGAGGAAATATTTTATACGGTTATTTTACGAGATATCACAGAGCGCAAATTAATTGAACGCATGAAAGATGAATTTGTCTCTGTTGTTAGTCATGAACTCCGCACACCTTTAACTTCGATTCACGGCTCTCTAGGAATGCTAGCCAGTGGTTTGCTAGCAACAAACTCAGAGTAGGGAAAACGCCTATTGCAAATTGCCACTGATAGCAGCGAACGCCTAGTACGTTTAATCAACGACATCCTAGACATTGAGCGCATCGAGTCGGGTAAGGCGAAGATGGAACCAGAAATCTGCAATATTGTTGACTTGATCGTTCAAGCAGTAAATGTCATGCAGCCTTTGGCTGACAAAGCAGGAGTGAAAGTATCCGTTTCTGCCGAATCTGGGCAAGTATTGGCAGATTGCGATCGCATTGTCCAAACATTGACCAATCTATTGAGTAACGCCATTAAATTCTCGTCTGCTGGATCTACGGTTTGGTTGGGGGCGCAACCACAAGAGAATGAAGTTTTGTTGACAGTCAAAGATATCGGACGCGGTATCCCAACAGACAAACTTGAGAGTATCTTTGAGCGCTTTCAACAAGTTGACTCTTCAGATTCACGTAACCATGACGGAACTGGTTTAGGTTTGGCAATTTGCAAGAGCATTATGCAACAACACAGCGGACGCATCTGGGCTGAAAGTGTATTAGGTGAAGGTAGCACTTTTTACGTCACTCTGCCATTATTTCGGGCTTTCCAAAATCCTGATTTAGAAGACTCTTCCAACATTCTCTTAGTTCATAGTAGTTACGAGCCAACTACAAATAGCCAACAAAGTCCAGATGCAGAATTTTTGAGCAACGGGCGTGTGACTACTAAGGAATTTGAACAACGGGTGATGAAATTACTTCAGAGCATTACCCCGAAGCAACAAGAGGATAGCAGCGATGACAACAAAGCAAATTCTAGTGGTTGATAACGAACAGTATATTCAAGAAGTTGCCAAGATTTGCTTAGAAACAGTCGCAGGCTGGAAAGTAGTGACTGCGAGTTCTGGTCAAGAAGGCATAATTAAAGCTGAGACTTACCAACCAGATGCAATTTTACTAGATGTGATGATGCCAGAGATGGATGGCATCACAACCTTTGAAAAGTTACAAGCCAATCCATTAACCAAAGCGATTCCAGTAATTTTGTTAACTGCTAAAATCCAGGCTTCCGATCGCCGTCGCTATAATCAGATGGGAATGATTACCGCGATCGCAAAACCATTCAATCCTCTAGAATTAGCTGCTGAAGTAGCCGTAGCCTTGGGCTGGAGCCTAGAAAAGTAGAACAAAATCTATAGCAAATTAATTTATAAAAAATAGACGTAGGCAAAAGTCAATACAGTTAAGATCGGGCCAAAACACTTGTAGAGACGGCGATTTATCGCGTCTCCAAAACCCAAAATTTTTGCTATTAGCCCTTAACCCAAGCGTATTGAGGGAAAAGTGATTTAAAAATTTTTTAGGTGTTAAAGAACACAATGAATAAAAATATATTCAATTGTTGTTGAAATATATAATATAAACAAACAACTTAAATAAATTGTAACTAAGTTACAAAATTAGCTATTTACTACAATTTGAGTCAACCAAGAACCTTTTTTTATGAATAGTAATAATTTATATTTATATATGCAATAAAATTAGTTCAATTTTTATTATAAAAATTAATATATATTATCTGAACTACTTGATGCTGTAAAATAAGCAGTGGATTTTGTCGATTAACAAATTAAATCTTAATTTGGTTATTTTTGGTAATGAAGACCAAAAAAATCAGACATAATCAGCATTTTCATTTCACCAAATTAATCTTACGGATGGGTCTAATTGACGAACCACTCATTTTGGTATTATTGCTTTTTCTTCTTCGGCATCACTCTTGCCCGATACTTTCTGATTGCCGGCGGAGCATACTTGCTCTTTTATTTAGTTTTAGGAACGTCTCTTACCAACAAGAGTTTGCGTTTGAAACCGTTGATGAATTGTGCCATTAAAAAGGATATTGAATTATCAGTAATCTCCACAGTAGTTTTTGCTATTTCTGGAGCATTTATGATCTCAGAGTATAATTTGGGAGCAACCCTGCTATACGCTGACATCTGGAAATACGGACTGTGGTATTTAATAGTTAGCTTTATTGCAGTACTAATTCTTCAAGATACCTACTTTTATTTTATCCATCGGATGTTTCACCATCCTCGAATTTTTAGATGGATGCATTTTGGACACCACCGTTCAGGAGAGCCAACACCCTGGAGTTCTTCTGCTTTCGACTTACCAGAAGCAATTGTACAAGCACTTTTTTTTGTAGGTGTAAGCTTCATAGTTCCCCTGCATTTCGTCACTTTAGTTGCCGCACTTATAACTATGACAGTATGGGCAGTGTTTACTCATCTCGGATTTGAGCTATTTCCTTCCTCATCTAAAAGTGACTGGATTGGAAAGTGGCTTATTGGTTCTATGCATCATTCCATACATCATCGTAAGTATAAAGTACACTACGGTTTGTATTTTACGTTTTGGGATAAACTGCTTGGTACTGAAGATCCTAATTATGAAAACGAAATCCACATAAGAGAGTTTTAACTACAGCAGTCCTAAATCATTTTTTTCTGTTGGCTGTTATTAGTCATTTGTCCTTTGTAATCACAAATGACAAAGGACAAAGGACAAATGACTACTGACTATTTAATTTTTGTCGAATTCTCAAGCTTGTTTGGATTCACCCAACGATTGACAAATTCGTTGTTAGGTTTGTACACCTTGATTTGCACTTGCTTGGAACTTAACTTGACTATTTCGGCAGGAATTCTTTGGACATCGCTAGAATCAGTGCGGGGCTTGTAAAGCCAAATGACTTTTTGCCCAACTTGAAAGTTGTTAAGATGATTAGTTAAAGAAGGCGTACTGTCTGCCCAAGATGGGAAAGCAATTACTAAGTTGATTAAAAGTACTAAGACCACTAAAGTGATTTGAAAAAGCTTCATAATCATTGCACTTGTCTTAGGCTTGATGGGGCTATCAATCTGCTGCTCTAGCATTTAGTTATTATCCTTGTTTAGATTCTCAGAGTTGAAAGATCGGTATACTAAAATTTCTTTGGGCAATTTAGTAAAAGTTAAAATATCTACTGATTTCAGGATAAAACGACTTAGAGAATAAAATCAAATAGTCTTATTTGTTAAAACGATAACTTATATTTATATAGAGGAATCCGGTTTGATTCCTATAGGAGTTATATATAGAAGATTGTGTTGTAAAAATACGTTTGAGAACAAATGGAATAGCTGGAGTAACAAGTTTATTTTACGAAAGCGATCGCTGTTTGCCGTCAACCCAAAATAAATCTTTTGGCTGAGATATTGAAGCGATCGCCGTTTGCTGAAATTTAAGCCGCCCAAAAAATCGGGGCAGGTGACAAACCCGCCCCAACATCTGATATACTCCGTCCAACGGCTGTAGCTACAAGCTTTAAACTATTAACTAAATGCACCATATCTTCTAAAGAAAGTGCTTGACGGGCATCAGAAACAGATTTTTCTGGTTCTGGGTGACATTCAATAATTAATCCATCTGCACCGCAAGCGATCGCAGCCCTAGCTACAGGTGCGACCAACTCCCGTTTGCCGACGGCATGGGAAGGATCTACAATTACAGGCAAGTGAGTTATTTGCTTGAGTGCTGCCACTGCTCCTAAATCTAGGACGTTACGGGTGTAATCGTCGAAACTGCGAATACCTCTTTCGCACAACACCACATCAGGATTCCCGTGACTAAGGATATATTCAGCAGCCATGACGAATTCTTCAATAGTTGCTGCTAAACCACGTTTGAGCAGTATTGGTTTACCAGCTTGTCCCAAAGCTTTGAGCAAATCAAAGTTTTGCATATTGCGGCTACCAACTTGCAGCATATCAGCGTGGGCGGCGACTACTTCAATTTGGGAAATTGACATCACCTCCGTGACAACTGGCATATTGTAATGCGATCGCACCTTGGCTAAAATCTCTAATCCTGACTCTCCCATACCTTGGAAAGCGTAGGGAGATGTGCGAGGTTTGTAGACACCGCCACGCAACCCCTGTACTGATGCATTAGATAGCTTTTGAGCGACTATCTCCATTTGTTCTAAGCTTTCAACAGTGCAGGGGCCGCCGATAATTACCAGTTCTTTACCGCCGAAAGCGACTTCTTTCGAGATTTTAACGATTGTCTGGTGGTTGAGATGGGCTTGTGCAGCAAGTTTGGCATTAATCATGATTACATTCTCCTGAAAAGTTAAGTATTGGGGATTGGGGATTGGGGATTGGGGATTGGGGATTGGGCATTGGGGATTGGGCATTGGGGATTGGGCATTGGGGATTGGGAATTGGTTATTAATTCTTCTCCCTCATTCCCTCATCTCTCCCTTGTCTCCGTTGTCCGTCTATTCCCCATGCCCCATCCCCAATGCCCCATTCCCATTCCCAAATAATAAAAAAGCCCGAAACCTTTAAAAGTTCCGGGCGCGTTCTGATTCATTGGCATGACGCTATTTACCCGGAATTTATTCTGGGCCAAAAGTAAAAGCCATAAAACCAACTAATGAAATAAGTCATGACAATGAAATTCTCCTTAAAAAAACAAAAACCGCAGAGTTTGCTCTGCGGTTCACCGGGCGGTTTCCATTAGGAAACTTAATTCACCCCCGGTGAACCACCCTAAACCAAAAATAAAAATAGGAATTTGTGTTAAGCATTTGCGGGCTTTTTACTAGAAAACTTAAGAAATATACCTATCTAATGTAAACGTAGCAGCAAGAGTGGGCTTTGTCAAGACCTGCACAAACTATAAAAAAACGATAGACTCAGTACAACTCTGGGGATTAAGACTATAACGCTTTGCACAATTCAAAATCACAGTCTGTTCTGATTGTACTAGTTGCTTATTTGCGTAGACGAAAAAAGCGGTGAGGGGGTCGCAGTCTTGGCGGTTCCGTCGATTGCGAACCTCCGAACCCGTTGGCGCAGCCTCTCGTAGAGAAGGGCTTGTCATTAAAGATCGCAATAGTTACAGCAGTTTGCAACTAAATAAGGTACATAACCAAGGATTCACAAATCAAATTATTCTTCTGCCTCCTGCCTTTTGCCTCCTGCCTCCTGCCTCCTGCCTCAAAACCAGTGGCTTTATACCTTATGCAAAAGAAAACTGCTGTATATAACCTCAGAAGAAAAATTCAGGATTGAGAAGTTAAAATATATAATTCTCCTGACTTCATCTTACGAAAGCTTATTGCAGGAAATTGACAACCGCCATACCGCCATACATTATTACCCAAGTTCTCATTGACCAGATCAATTTTTTAGGATCATCTGTCTCATTATGCCCAGTTCCAAAATCTTAACCCAATCTTTCGACTATTATGGAGCTTACCCCTGCCCAGTCTGTCGAATAGGTAAGATTTCTCACATGCCATTGATGGAAGCTATGGCTTGTGACTTTTGCCAAGAGATTTTTACAGTCAACTTAGAGCAACAGCAAATCAAGATGCCTTCTAGGCAACCACCTTTAACTTGGCGTTGGAATGGGTTTAATTGGACAGAAGGCCAGTTGGAAGGTATGGAATTAGGTTGGGGTTATGGATTAGCAGCAGCAGTTTTTATAATTCTTCCCACTACTCTAATTGGCATAGTAGCTTACTATTTTCCTGCTAATCTGAAAGAACCCATTACCTGGATGCCATATATTTGGACAATATTAACTTTCTTATCACATTTATCAATTATTGTTTGGATTTATATTGAAGTTTATCAGATTCCAATTGCAGCATATTTTCGAGCGATCGCTCGATGGAGAAATGGAGAGATGGGGAGATGAGAAATCAATTAAAAATTAAAAATTAAAAATTAAAAAACTTCTGCCCCCTGCCCACTGCCCAATGCCCCATGCCCCATGCCCCATAATCCATAACAAATGATGCAGCGTATAAATGACTCCATCACTCATAATTAAGTTGATTGTCCACCAAAATATCGTATGAGCGATCTGGAGCGGTACTATAGAGTTTTGGAATTAGAGCCTGGAGCAACACTTGAAGAAGTGAACCAGGCTTACAAAGATTTAGTTTTTGTTTGGCATCCCGATCGCATTCCCAAAGACAATCTCCGTTTACAGCAGAAAGCACAAGACAAGCTGAAAGCTATAAATGAAGCTCGTGAAAAGTTGCGCTCTCTAAAAACCAAACCTCAAACCACACATCAAACTACATATCAAACCACACATTACTCACCGTCACCTCAACAGGAAAAACCATCTCAACCAACCCAGAAACCACCAAAACAAAACTCAGATTTAAGCGGCAAAGACTACAGTCGGGCAAATTTGAGCAATAAAGACTTATCTGGCAGAAATCTGAGTTATGCCAATTTGAGCGGTGCTAATCTCAGCGATACTTTTATGCACAAAGTCAACCTCAGAGGTGCAAATTTATCTGAAGCAAATTTATTTCGGGCAAATCTACTTTTAGCCGATCTCAGGGAAGCGAATTTACGCGCCGCTAATTTGATTGGAGCGGATCTCAGTGGAGCCGACTTGCGAGGAGCCGACTTGACGGGAGCGCGGATTCGCTCTGGTGAGCGGCTTCTGGTTAAATTAGTTGGGACTAACTTAGCAGGGGCAATTATGCCTGATGGTTCAATTTATCAATAACTAAGGTGGCGCCATAACACCAAAATCCTCATGTAGAGACGCGATTTATCGCGTCTAAAAAAACCAATTATCCACACTAATAACCCTTAACTGAAACGTATTGGTGCATAAATGACTCCTATGCAATGCAATTGAAAACTGCTATATGCCTGTTTGCTTGCCTAAAACACTACAATGAGTACGCGATCTACCCAAATGAGAAAGCAATATGCCTTTTTGCTTGCTGAATTTACCGAAATGAGAAAGCAATCAAGCATTTTGAGAAAGCAATATGCCTTTTTGTTTGCTGAATTTACCGAAATGAGAAAGCAATCAAGCATTTTGAGAAAGCAATATGTCTTTTTGCTTGCTGAATCTACCGAAATGAGAAAGCAATCAAGCATTTTGAGAAAGCAATGTGCCTTTTTGCTTGCTGAATTTACCGAAATGAGAAAGCAATCAAGCATTTTGATAAAAAATCTATGATTTTTTTTCACAAATCGGTAATTTGACTTAGCTTTATTAATCCCTACAACCTGCGTGTAAAATTGAATATGATACATCAAGGCTTTTAGGCATTGTGAACTTTTTTATCGGTTGTGCTGTTTGGGCATATAAAGGTTGGGTAGGCGAACTCTATCCCCAAGGTACTCGCACTGCTGATTTTCTCCATGTCTATAGTCGTCGCTTCACCACTGTAGAAGGTAACACGACCTTTTATGCCGTGCCTAACCAAGAGACTGTAACTCGTTGGGCTGCCGAAACACCAACAGATTTTGATTTTTGTCTAAAATTACCGCGAGATATTACCCATCAAGGATTGCTGAAACCTTATATACCAGCTGCTTTAAAATTTCTGGAGGCGATGCGCCCTTTAGGTAAGCATCTTGGCCCAATGTTTGCCCAGTTACCACCGGGCTATGCACCTGCATTACTTGATGATTTGTCCAACTTTCTGGAAGCTTGGCCGCGTACAGAAGCACCCCTAGCAGTGGAAGTTCGGCATCCCGACTGGTTCAAGGAACCCCATGCTAGTAATTTGACGGCGCTTTTAGAAAATTTAGGTGTCGGACGAGTACTGTTAGACTCGCGCCCCATTTACACTGGAGATGATGACCCCCAGTTACAATCGGAACGGCGCAAACCGAAATTACCGTTGCAATTGAGTGTGACAGCACCTTTTATTCTGATTCGGTTTATTTCTCATCCGAATTTATCAGTGAATCAGCCATTTATGGAAGAGTGGGTAAGGCAGATTCAGCAATGGTTACAGATGGGAGTGCGAATTTATTTCTTTGTCCATTGTCCAATAGAAGCGCGATCGCCCAATACGGCTCGTCATTTCCAACAGCTATTGGAACAAAGTGGTACATTAATTCCACCCCTACCTTGGAATAACCTTGAGCATCCCCCCAATCAACTCAGTTTATGGTGAGCGTATTTAGTAGATAATTGGGGTTGTAATACTTTTCTGTTAAAGAAAAAACTTTCAGAGCAGTTCTACCAAAGGAGGTTGAGATGAGTCGTCTTCTTTATGAAAACTCAGTTTCATATAAAGGATATCTCATAATTCCATTTGTTTTTGGCAAGGCGGATAATTACGAAATTTATTCGTATAAATTGTTATCTGAAATTGGGCACAAAAGCAAATTTCACAAAGCAGAAAATCCAGCAGGAATCTATGGAAGTGGCGTTAGTAACATTATTGATATTGCTAAAGAGCATATCGATCAAAATTCCGAGTTTGTTCATCGGGGGGATAGTTTTAAGTCTCGCTATGTTTATCGGAACAATTTGATTATCATCTTCCAAGAAGGAGACAAATATTTTTATGACCATTATCCACCAGAGTTATTAAATAATATTGCAGCTCCAAAGTTATTCAAATCTGAATATGAATGTCTGAATTGGATTAAGCAAGGGTTTGATGGGCGACATCTATGGCAAAGAGCTATTTGAAGAAGGTAGGAGTATTTGCATTTGTGTATTACAGCAGTTTTCATGTATTTGAACCACACTTGTGTAGAGGCGCAAGGCCTTGCACCCCTACCGCGTGGTCTATTTACTTGATAAATAGCTGTAATTTGTAATTTTGCCTTGCAGTATTATTTAAATGTCTGCAATCAACCTTGATTTATTGCGCTTGGCTCCATGTAGATAATTTCCCAAATGTGGCCATCTAAGTCAGCAAATCCATGTCCATACATAAAACCGTGATCTTGCGGTTTATTGTAGGTTGTTCCACCAGCAGCGACAGCCTTGCGAATCATTTCATCAACTTGTTCTCGGCTATCAGAAGATAAACACACAAGCACTTCTGTGCTTTTGGTGGCATCACAAATTTCTTTGGGAGTAAACGTCTTAAACTTTTCATGAGTCAAGAGCATGACGAAAATGTTTTCGGACACAATCATACAAGTGGAAGTTTCGTCAGTGAATTGAGAATTAAACTCAAAGCCGAGTTGAGTAAAGAACTCGATCGATTGATTGAGGTTTTTAACTGGCAGATTAACAAAAATTTGAGTACTCATGGGTTCTTCTTTGGAATTATTTCACAGTAAAGGATCGGCGAAAAAGCGCTGAGGTTTTACTCTAGGGAAGACGCCTATAAGCGCCTCCCCACAAGTCAAGGAGTTTTCTGGCAGTTGACCATCCAGGGAATGCCGAATTGATCGACCAACATACCAAAGCGGACAGACCAAAAGGTTTGATCGATCGGCATCTTCACTTTTCCGTTTTCTGCTAAGGTATGAAAGATGCGTTCTGCCTCCGCTGGCTCGTCAACGCTGATTTGCACGGAAAAGCCTTGGGGTGTTTCAAAATACCCAGGCGGACTGTCAGACCCCATCAAGAGGCGATCGCCCAGTTCGAGGCAGACGTGCATGATTTTGTCATGCCATTCGGCAGGTATATGCTCGGCTGAGGGTGCATCCCCGTGGGTCATCATCATGACAATTTTGCCACCAAGACAGTGTTCGTAGAACTTGAACGCGGCTTCACAGTTACCGTTGAACATGAGATAAGGATTGAGTTTCATGGTGTTGGCTCAGTAGATTAGCCTATGGGTTGAGCGTGAATACAGCTTGAGAAGTCTCTGGATCGAATGGAACCGAGAGATGTTCGTGTAATATCTGCCATTCGCCTTGATTTTTCTGGCAGACAGAGGTGACGCGCATCCAGGTCTGCATTGCTGGATGGTCTTGGCTTCCTGTGAAGCGAAATAGCCAATGTGCAACTGCTAAGTCTTCACTGGCGGTAATTTTGAGGTCTCGTGTTTCAATCTCAAAGGTGTCGGGGAAGTAAGGCAAACATTCTTTCCACACTTGACGCCAAGCATCTTTTCCTTGGGTTTGGAAAGGAGGTTTAACATCGAAGACGATAATCTCGTTGGCATAGTGGGACATAATTTGCTCAACATCCTTGGCGCAGATAGCACGTTGTTGCTCGGCAATTAGTTGGCGAATCTGAACTTCATTAGTGGCGATCGCGTTTTTGGTTGTCATCGTCATCTCTCCTTTTGGGTTGAGGTTGAGTGCAGTTACGAATTCTCTGGCAAACCTGCAACTTCAATCACAGGTCGAATTTCAACAGTGCCGACGTGCGCGCCTGGAATCCGCGCGGCGATCGCGATCGCTTCGTCGAGATCCTGAGCATTAATCAGAAAAAAACCGCCTAATTGTTCGCGAGTTTCTGCAAACGGCCCGTCAGTTATTAATGGTTTGCCCTCGCGCACCCGAATGCTGGTTGCAGTTGCCACAGGGTGGAGTGGGGCGGTTGCGAGATACTGCCCCTTCGAGTTGAGTTGTTGTGCCAGTTGCGCGGATTCTACATAACAATGTTCCCGTTCAGTTTGGCTCAGGGCATTTTCCTCCAGGTAAATCAGCAGCAAATATTTCATCAGGTTGCCTCCTTTATTTCCCGTTGTTACTTCCCTTTGTTAGTAAGTCGAACGGTGCTGACTCAAATCGACACTCCACCAAAAATTTTTATCGTTTAGTACGATCTGGGTATACCTCCCTTGTTTCCCTTTGTTAGTAAGTCGAACGGTGCTATCTCAAATCGACACCTCGCCAAAAATTTTTATCGAAGAAAAGAGAAAAACTGCCCCCTGCCCCCTGCCTCCTGCCTCCTGCCCCCTGCCTCCTACCTCCTGCCTCCTTCAATTCAGGTATGATCCCAAACGCAAAAACAGACGTAAACCAAGCGATCGCCTCCCTTTATCAGGCTGAATGGGGGCGGATCGTCGCCATCCTCATCCGCTTGGTGGGAGATTTCGATGTGGCTGAAGAAGCAGTACAGGAAGCCTTTATCGCTGCCGTGAATCAATGGCAGTCTAGCGGCGTGCCCGATCTCCCCCGTGCGTGGATCGTCAAAACAGCCCGATACAAAGCCATCGATCGCCTCCGACGGCGGACACGACTGACGGAAAAATTGGAATGGTACGCCGCCTCCGGGTTAATCCCAACCCGTGAGGAGCCAACTTACGATACAGACGAAATTCCAGACGATCGACTGCGGCTGATCTTTACTTGCTGCCACCCAGCACTAGCGATCGAGGCACAGGTTGCTTTGACGCTGCGGTTGCTGGGCGGACTTGAAACAGATGAAATTGCGCGGGCGTTTCTCGTGCCCACGGCAACGATGGCGCAACGACTGGTACGCGCCAAACGCAAGATTCGGGATGCAGGTATTCCCTATAAAGTGCCGGACACAACCGATCTGTCTGTGCGAGTAGACGCAGTGCTGACGGCGATCTATTTGATTTTCAATGAGGGCTACGCGACGACTAGGGGCGAGACGATGGTGAGGGCTGACCTCTGCACAGAAGCGATTCGGCTGGGTCGTCTCGTGAGGACGTTGATGGCACCCCAACCGCCCTCAGAAGTGACTGCACTGCTGGCGCTGATGTTGTTGCACGACTCCCGGCGCGATGCCCGTTTGGATGAGGCAGGCGATCTGGTGTTGCTCGAAGATCAGGATCGTAGTCGCTGGAATCAACAGCAGATTGCTGAGGCGCTACCGCTCGTTGAAGAGGCATTGCGGGGCGAAATTGGTTCGTTTGCAGTGCAAGCAGCGATCGCGGCACTACATTGTCAGGCAGCACAAGCAAAAGAAACGGACTGGTTACAAATTGTTCGCCTCTACGATTTACTCGAACGTTTGCAGCCCTCACCGATTGTTTCGCTGAATCGGGCGGTGGCGATCTCAATGATAGAAAGTCCTCAGATGGCTCTCCGACTGATTGATGGGCTTGCCCCTCAACTTAATGACTATCATCTATTTCACGCCACCCGTGCCGAGATGCTGCGCCGCATCGGAGCCTCAGCATCAGCCGCAGAGAGCTACGCGATCGCGCTCATGCTGGTTACTAATGACAGCGAACGTCGCTTTCTGGAACGTCGGCTGCGCGAAGTTCAGCCTTAAGGATAGGGGAATTTTACCAAGAAGCGATCGCACAGTAGAGATATATACAAATCTAAAGACTTTATTAAATAGCTACCCAGGTAAAAAATGGGTAGTTCTCCGCTATCTTTAAGCAAGCGATTCAGGGATAATTATTTCTATAGAAAAGCGCCAGCAAAAATTTTAGGCTGGTATTTAATAAACCGTATATAAAGCAAAGCCCTGAACTTTTATCAGGGCTTTTTAAATCTAAGCAGAGCGATCGCAGCCTTTTAAATCTGATTATTTCGTTGAAGCGATCGATTATTTATATAGTAGTGCTAGTACTAAAACGACTGATGGCAAGACTGGGGAAATTGATGCTGCGGGAAAACCGTGATTTTCATGTCTTCTCAAAATAGAAGCTGCTTTGCATGAGTATTCTTTCCTTGGTCAAGGCATTTGCATTTTAGCCTCAACCACTCTACAAAAATTGCTCTATAAATAATCCACATAATAAACTACGATAAAGCTATCGGAATAGTGCTTTTAAAGATTATGAGCAACACTAAAAAAGTTAGTGACGACTTGAGCGCTGCTCCCCAACTAAATTCTGAGGAGTTAAAACAGGCAGCCCAAGAGGGATTTAAGTCAGTGCTAAACCTGCGTTCTCCCGATGAAGCAGGTTTTCTCAGCGACGAACAGCAGCAAGCTGAAGCGGCTGGACTGCAATATGCTAATGTGCCATTAAAGCCTTCAGAAGCAAATCAAGAGCAAACAGAGTTAGCAATTCAGGAAATTGAGAACTTACCCAAACCAATTTTAATTCACTGTGCTGCTGGAGCAAGGGCTGGTGGTATCGCCTTGATTGCCAATGCGATTAGTGAAGGTCTGACTTATGAGGAAATTAGTCAGAAAGCTCTTGAGCTTGGTTTAAATTTAGAACAACCTCACCTTAAGCAATTCCTACTTGAAAAGTATATTGCCAAGCAAAAATGACTAACTCAGCACCAAGTCGTTTGGGTGAACTCGCCAACCTGTTTTTTAAATTGGGCGTCATCGGCTTTGGGGGCCCGGTTGCCCATATTGCCATGATTGAAGATGAAGTGGTTAAGCGGCGTCAGTGGTTGACAAGGGAGCATTTTCTAGATCTGTTGGGCGCAACTAACCTAATTCCTGGGCCAAATTCCACAGAAATGGCTATCCACATAGGATACATCTATGCAGGATGGCTGGGGCTGATTGTGTCAGGCGTGTGTTTCGTCTTACCTGCGGTTCTAATTACTGGTGGGTTTGCTTGGGTTTATGTTGCCTACGGTACTCTACCCCAAATTACTCCTTTGCTTTATGGAATTAAACCGGCCGTTTTAGCAATCATCATCAATGCCCTGTGGGGCTTGGCCAAAAAGGCTGTGAAAACTCGCCAATTATTAGCGATCGCTTTCGCTGTGGCATTGCTGACATTGTTATTCAAATTAAATGAAGTAATTGCCCTATTAATTGGGGGATTGCTGGGGATGGTTTGGTTACATTCTGGCGATAAAAACGATAAACCAGGAGATAAAGCCAACTTTCTGATTGCTAGTCTCAGTACAGGTGTAACTTTGAAAGCATCGGCTGTACTTGCTACATCGGTAGCGGCTGCATCTACTGTAGCCAATGTTTCTTTATGGCAATTGGGTTGGTTTTTTCTTAAAGTCGGTAGTGTCTTGTTTGGTGGTGGCTACCTTTTGGTGGCTTTTCTGCAAGGGGGATTAGTTCAAGAATACGGCTGGCTGACACAACAGCAGTTATTAGATGCGATCGCAATTGGTCAATTTACCCCTGGGCCAGTACTTTCCACTGCTACGTTTATCGGTTATGTGATTGCTGGCATACCTGGTGCAATTGTTGCCACCATTGGAATTTTTCTACCTTCTTTTGTTTTTGTTGCTGCCCTGAATCCTCTAATTCCACGCTTACGAGCTTCTTCTTGGACTAGAGCATTTTTGGATGCTGTGAATGTTAGTGCTGTAGCCTTAATGGTTGTGACTACTCTGCAACTGGGGATAGTAACTTTAACATTACCACAAGCCCCATTTGTAGATTTTCTCGGCTTGGCGATCGCGATCGTCTGTGCCATTTTAGCCATTCACTTTCGCATCAATGCTGCATGGTTAGTCTTTGGTAGCGCCTTCATTGGATGGGGTGCTTCACTCTTGGGCTACACTCGATGAAATTGCAAGTATAGCAAGGGACTGGGGACTGGGGACTGGGGACTGGGGACTGGGTGAAAAGCCTTTTTGTGTCTAAGTTTTATCGTCTGTTGATGTCCTAACCACCTTGCCTGTTGCTATATTTGAGATTACTCATAGCTTTTAGCTTGACTTTATATTATTAGCGATCGCATTTCCAATCCATTAGACATCTAATATAAAAGAATGTAGAGACGTAGCAGTGATACGTCTCTACAAAGGTTTTAGATGGAGATATGTTAGCGATAATCTTGACTTTGAATGCTCCCTAAACGAGCAGCATCACGAATGTTGTAGTCAGCACGGGTAAAGCGATTTAGCTGCATTTCAAAAAAGTCTCGATTAGCTTGTAAATGCTTGGGATTTTGGTCATCTAATGGATATAAAAGTGCAGTTCGCAAGGCTTGAATTACCGCAGAAGTGACACAGTACATTGAACGTTGAAAACTCACTCCCAACTGAATCAACATATCTTCTTCACCCCGGCAATGTTGGCTGTAGTAATCCACAAGATAGGGTGGTAAAAAATGCAACATATCTTGCATTAATAATGTTGGGGGAATGCCAGCAGTACCCACTGGGAATACATCAGCGTAAAGAATGCCATAGTGAAAGTCTTTTTGGTTTTCTGGCACTTGACGCGCTTGAGCATTATAAGATTTTGTTCCTCTAAAGGGTGAAGTGCGGTAGAAAACTGCTTCTACATAAGGTAATGCAGCTTCGTATAGCCACATAAAACCTTTAGATTTGGGGATAATTTCATAGCATTCACCACGAATATAAACATGATGGTAAATGGGACGACCTGCGATCGCAAATATACCATTAACTATGAAGCTCATCGCCTCTGGGACGCTGCTAATGGTACCTTCATCATAGCGGTCTGACATTTCAAAGAATACTGGGGCCATGATTTCCCAGAATAAGCCCAGATTAGCGTAGTATGACATCTGGCGGCACTGTTCCAAAAACATATCGGGGAACAGCGTGTAAAGCCCCAGCATCACGGGGTTTCCTTGGAAGTAAGCTTTAATTGCCCTGTCGGCGTTGGCTTTGTATTCGTCTGAATCTAGGTAAGGGTCAAATTGTCCACCCATCCCTCTGTGCCACAACATCGCCCGCATACAAGCTTCCGCAAATTCCATGTTAATGCGATCGTGCAACAAGTGATGCAACAACTTCGGCATTTTGAAAGTTTCACCCTTTTCGATAAATGCCAAAAGTTCTGGATGTGCAGTAGCTTCGCCGCGCCAAATTCGTAAATCGGCATCATCACCAGCATAATGATTATGCAGTTCTAAATACTCTTTGGGTAAGAAGTATTTAAAGAAGGGAAGCGGGTTTAAAAATTCGCGTTCGGCAATATAAAGTAGGTCACGCCAGTAGAAATCCATCGGTACAGCATAAGCTTTGTATAAACCGATGATTTGCATCAAATTTTCTGGAGTATCGGGTAACATTGCACCGCCAGCTTCTAAGCGGTGAATTACTTCGGCAAATTCGTGTGTGGAAGGAGGTAATTTAATTGCTGTTTTAATTGCTGTCATGGTAATCGTAAATTGGTAGAGACGCGATTTATCGCGTCTGTGGGATGGATTTTGAGACGCGATAAATCGCCGTCTCTACAAGTGTTTTTATCTATTTACTATTTCAGCGCAACTTCGGAGACTACGGTTTTTTCTAAGGGGGGAATTGCAGCCACCATTGTTGTAGTTGTGGATTCACTCCAACGCACTAACCAAGTGGGTTGTACTCCTAAAAAGATGATGAAAGCTGCCAAAATTAAAGCGGGGATTTTTTCAGACCACAGAACTTTGGGATAGTAGGCGAAGTTATCGAGTCTGCCAAAACAAGTGCGATTGAGGAGGATGAGAAAATAAACTGCGGTTAATCCACTAGCCACTATACACAAAATTGTTGGAATGGGGAAGGCAGAGAAACTACCTTGAAAGACGATAAATTCCGCGATGAATCCTGTTAAACCGGGAATACCTGCGCTAGCCATTCCGCTTAAAACTAGTAAGGCGCTAATTAGGGGTAAACCGCGTATGGGACTCATTAAACCATTGAGTTTATCTAACTCGCGAGTGCCAACTTTGGCTTCCACGACTCCCACCAAGTGGAAGAGAATTGCCAAGATGAGTCCGTGGCTGAACATTTGGGCGACTGCACCAACGAGTGCTAAGGGAGTACTAGCAGCACCAGCTAACAAAATATAGCCCATGTGACCGACGGAACTGTATGCTACCATGCGCTTGATATCTGTTTGAGCGATCGCAATTACTGCCCCATAAATAGCGCCGATTGCTCCCCAAATCGCTAGAGTCGGTGCAATAATACTCCAAGCATGAGGAAACATACCCAACCCAAATCGCAACAATCCATAAGTTCCCAGCTTTGCTAACACGCCACCGAGAAGAATGGCAATTGGTGCTGAAGCCTCAACGTAAGCATCGGGTAGCCAAGTATGGAAGGGAATTAAGGGAATTTTAATCCCAAAACCTAATACTATTCCTGCTAGTAAAAGGATTTGCTTTGTGGTTGAGAGGTTTTCTGTAGAGACTGCATCAAAAGCAAAATTGGTAGAACCACTAAGCCATACCATACCCAAGAATGTCGCCAGAATTAAGGCTCCTGAAACAGCAGTATAAATCAGGAATTTCATCCCAGCATAACCCCGTTTTGCCCCTCCCCAAATGGAAATTAGCAAATAGAAGGGGATTAATTCTAGTTCGTAAAATAGGAAAAATAGCAGCAAATTCTCTGCTAAAAAAGCACCTGCAACTCCTCCACTAACTAATAAAATCATGGAGTAGAATAGCCGGGGACGTTCAGTTTCTTGACTACTGCTGTAAATAGCAATCCAGGTGAGCAGGCTATTTAACACCAACATCAAGATAGAAAGCCCATCAACACCTATTTGATAGCTCAAACCAAGGGTTTCATTCCAGGGTAAATACTCTTTAAATTGCATTCCTGGATTGCTGATATCAAATTTTAACAAGATAAACAGGTTCCAGAACAGAACTATTCCCGAAAATATTAATGATATTAAACGAATGCGATGCTTAGGTATACTTCCAGGTAATATTGCTATGATAATAGCAACAAAAATTGGGAGCCAAATCAAGACACTTAACATGGGAATTTTGTCCTTTGTTCTTTGTCATTTATCATTTGTCATTTGTCATTTGTCCTTTGTCCTTTATGACTCAATACGCTTTAGTTAAGAGAATAGTAGGTTGGATTGAGTATAAGCGTTACCCAAGTAAAGTCCGATTGTGTAGGTTTACTTTTCTCCTTTAGAGACGCTACGCAATAGACAGCAAGCTAAGTTGTTCAATCCAAGATACATCAGTATAATTTTCAGGCTTAACTGAACTGTATTGCTTTATGACTTACTCTTAGCCAATGACTAATGACTAATGACAAAGGACAAAGGACAAAAAAGCTAACTTACTAGACTGATTTTTCCACTATCTAAATCGTAATAACCTCCGACTATTTTCAGTTTTTCTGCCTTGATTAACTCAGATAAAACTGTCGATGATTTCAATGTTTCAATTTGCGCCAAAATATTTGCTTTACAAGCATTTTCTAACTTATCTCCTGATTGATCTTTTGAGCTTTCTACACTTGGTTTAATTGCTTCAAGCAAACTTCCAATTCGCCCTGGCACTGAAGCACCTTTAATTGCCGCCTCTACCGCACCACATCTTTCATGTCCCACAACCATGATAACTTTAGTACCTAACACTAAGCTACCAAATTCTAAGCTACCAATTTGCTGTGTTGTGGCAATATTACCAGCTATCCGGCAGACAAATAAATCTCCAAGTCCTTGGTCAAAAACAATCTCTGAAGGAACCCGTGAATCTGCACAACCTAGAATAGAAGCAAAGGGCTTTTGACCTTTGGCAATTTCGACTAAACGTGATTTAGTTTGGTTAGGATTGCGCCGTCTTGCTTTAACAAACCGATCGTTTCCATCTAATAATTCTTGCAATACCTTGTCAGGTGTAAGATCATCTGGTGCTGATTTTGTTTCGACTGCAAGTAAGTTGGAACTAAGTCCGGCTGTCAATACACCTGTACCGATCGCACCTGCACCAAACTTCAATAAACCTCTTCTAGAAACATTGATTTGGGGATGTTGTCTGCTCATGAAATTCTCCTCACAATATCAAACTATTAACTTTTAGTAGGATAGTTACTGCTATCCAATTGTCGAGATTTGAAAAACCAAATTTAAAAACTGCATTCCCCAAAATTGCCAAGTTACCCACATTCCTAAAAGACTCACTCCTAGAAGAACAGTGAATGCATAAAATTGGGTTTGTCCAGAGGTGCTGTATTTCAGACCTTCGCCACCTAATAGCGAAAATAAACCAACGAAGTTAACAATGCCATCGACTACAAACCGATCAATCATATCGGCAAGTTGGGAAATTTTGGCAACTCCAAAAATAATGGTCATTTTATAGAGTTTAGGGGTGTAAAAGTCGTATGCAAACAAATCTTGCAAGCCTTTCCAAGGGAGGCGAATTGGTTTGGGAATATTGCTTAAATAAATCACGCCAGTGATGCTACAACCGAAAATACTCGACCAAATTAACAGCAGTGCAACATCTTTATTTAGGCTTACCCAATCTGGTAAAAGTGATAAGCTTTGCAACACCAAAGGAAGATGTAGACTGACACCAAGTAAAATCATGGTTGGCAAAATCATTGGCCAGTGAGCTTCAGGCGATCGCTGACTCATTTGTGTAGGTTTACCGCCGAAAATTAAAGCGAATTCTCTGGTTAAACTCACGGCTGTTAAAGCATTTACTGCAATAACTACTCCTACTAACCAAGGTTGAGTTTCCCATAACCCATCTGCTAGTTCCATCAGCGCCCAAAAGCTACCCAACGGTGGAAAACCAATTAATCCCAATGTCCCGACGATAAAAGCGATCGCAGAAATCGGGCGGCGCTTCCACAATCCGCCTAATTGAGTAACATCTTGGGTAATGCTATTCCAAATAATTCCCCCGGTACTCATTATCAACAAAGCTGCGGATATGGCATGGGTGAGTACTAATAATAGCGCCGCTTCGTATTGTTGCGCTCCCACAGCAATGAATACTAAACCCATGTATGCGCTGACAGAATAAGATTGACAGCGTTTAATATCGATTTGAGCGATCGCAATTAAAGAAGCACCCACAGCTGTCACCGCACCAATGGCAATCATCGCCGAAGAAGCTATGGGCGAGATGGTTAACACCGGTTGCAATTTAATCAGCACCCATGCACCACTAGCTACTACTACCGAGTTCCGCAAAATCGTACTGGGAACCGGGCCTTCCATCGCTTCATCTAGCCATAAATGCAGGGGAAATTGGGCACATTTACCCATAGGCCCAGCAATTAAAGCTAAACTTACCAGTGCCATAGTTGTCGGGTTGACGTTAGCAGTAGCCGCCCATTCGGCTAATTCTGTATAATTCCAAGTTCCAGCTAAAGGCCATAATGCCAACACGCCTATTAGCAAGAATAAGTCTCCCACCCGCTTGGTTAAGAAAGCGTCTCTTGCACCTGAAACTACCAAAGGCTGGCTAAACCATAAGCCGACTAGTAGATAGGTTCCCAGCGTCAAGACTTCCAGAATTACATAGCTGAAGAACAAGTTATTACACAAAGCAAGGGCACATAATCCCGCTTCAAATAATCCCAATAATGAATAGAAGCGTCCCCACCCCCAATCCATTTCCATGTAGCCGAGCGCATAAATTTGCGCCAGAAAGTTCATACCAGTAATCACCACCAAAGCGCTGATACTGACTGAGGATATATCCAAAGCAATAGTTAAATCTAAACCAGCCGTAGATAACCAAGGAATAAATACTTCTTGGGCTGGGTAATTCCAAGTTGCTTGTAAGGCGATCGCACTATGTACCAACGCCAAAAATGTCATCACCAAGTTTACATAACCTGCCGGTCTTGGCCCTGTTTTCCGAATGATCCCTGGCGACCAAGGTACGGCTAACAAACCACCTATTAAGGCATAGCACGGAACTAGCCAAACAGTCTCTAGTAGAAACTGAGCCATCAACTCACCTCTAAGATTTGGATCAAAAATTATGGGTTTTTAGTCAACTGGCGTTGATCCCAGTTAATCTAGCGACGATCTACGACGGACGACGCCTACGCAGAACATACAAATTTATGTTTATTTAATTTTGTTAGAAACAGCTTACCGTTATATCTGTCAAAATGGAATTAGTTAAATAAATAAATTTAGGATAATAACTCTAATTATTTCTTATATAATCAACTATTTCAACAAGAAATAATAGGTATTTATTCTTATCTATGTATCGAATCAGGGATGAATCAATAGTTATCATTAGTTTTATCAATTTATATAAATAACAAGAGACGCAATTGATTGCGTCTCTACAAATCGAATAAATGTAAATTATATTTTGGTGATTTTGTCAACCTGCCAGTGAGAGATAGTAATGGCAGGTGGGGAGTCAACTTGGCTGATGGGGGCGGGTTTCATGTCTCGGTAGTCCAGGAGTTGGACTACGATGAGGTAGGCGATCGCTAAAATGACCGAAATCGCACCTGTAAGAATAGCAATTAATTTCGAGCGTTCCATCAGTATTCCCTGTAATGCAAGTTGTTGTGCAGTGTGTATATCCACATTAATAGTTTAGACATACCACACACTTACCGATATACATCGCTCCGATGGGCTATCAGTAAAATAGTAATTAGTTGCTGTTCCTCATCCACTTTATAAACAACTCGCCAGACACCAACTCGATAGCGAAAAAGACCCGCGAAATCACCTTTGAGCCGCTTAATGTTTGGATGTTCGTAAGCATTCTCTCGCAGTTGGTCAAAGCAACGGTTTAGTCGTTGGGCTAGTGATGCATCTACTTCTTGATAAAACTTCTGTGCTTTGCGAGTCAGTACCAGTTCATACATGACGACGAATACTGTCAAATGACACCACTTCCCCAGCCTCAGCTTCCTGCATAGCTTCACGCAAAGCTTGCTCAAAACCAGGGACATTCAAAAGTTCCGCCGTCGCCTCATTTTCTTCTCTTTCTTCTAGATCGGCCAGAAAATCACTCACTACCCGCAGCCTTTCTGGAGACAGTCGCCGTAAACGCTTCTCAGCTTCCTGAAGAATAGTAACGTCATCTTGCTTTGATTCCATAGTTATTTCTATAGCTAATGTTTTTTACCGTCGATTTACTCCTTCCTTTATATGTTAAGGGCAGCTAGTCGTCAGACATCGCCCTAGAATTGGCGATCGCTAAAATCACCGAAATCGCACCTGTAAGAATGGCAATTATTTTCGAACGTTCCATTAGTATTTCCTGTAATGTAAGTTATTGTGCAGTGCCTATATCCACATTAATACTTGGACACACCACACACTTACCGATATACATCGCTTCGATGAGCTACTAGTAAAGCTGAAAGCGACATTGAGTTATTGCCATGACAACTAAACAAGCCATCTTTGACGCAATAGAACAACTGCCAGAGCAGCACCTAAAAGACGTGTTGCAGTATGTTCAAAAACTTGCAGGTACTCTATCACCAGCATCCAACCCACCCACGCAAAGCAGCAATTCCCTTGCAGATTTTATCGGTGCAGTATCTCACGGTTATCTAGCTGCCAACTTAGACGAAGAACCTAACCCCCAACCCCTTCCCTTGTAGGGAAGGGGAGCAAAAATCAAAGCCTCTCTCCTTTTAGGAGAGAAGAATGGAAGTGAGGTCAGAATATTAAGTCGCACATCGCATTTTAATATAAAAGTGCAATAAATGAGCCTTTGATGCTCGACGTTGACCTTCTGAGGCTCGACGTTGACCTTCTAAGGCTCAACGATGACCTTCTGAGGCTCGACGTTGACCTTCTGAGGCTCGACGTTGACCTTCTGAGGCTCAACATTGACCTTCTGAGGCTCAACATTGACCTTCTGAGGCTCGACGTTGACCTTCTGAGGCTCGAAGTTGCGCCTTTTATCCTCGAAGTTGCACCTTTTAAGCTCAACTAACAAATATATCTAACCATTCCTGAATGTACAGGGGTGAGCGTGTAGTAAAATTTGCTCACCTCCGTAAAGTGGAACATGGCTTTAGACAACTCCTGTCCAAATCTCCGAGGACGCAACTTCAAAGGACAAGACCTTGCGGGTGTCAACTTTAGCTATGCCGACATCCGAGGGGCAAACTTCACCAACGCCAACTTGACAGGGGCAAACTTCAGTCATGCCAAAGCTGGACTGCAACGACGTTGGGAAATAACTTACCTAGCCCTTATCTCATTGTTGTTTTTAGTACTCTCAGGATTTTTCTCATATCTAACTTATTATTTTTTGCCATTAACATTCCAAGCCTTTAGCTTAGAAAAGCAGATTACGGCCTTCACTACTTTAATCTTATTGATTGCCTTCTTTTTAAAAACGATTGTTCAAGGAGTAGAGGCTGGTTTACAAGCCTTCCCTTTCGCCTTTACTCTAACTGTAGCTGTGGCTGCCTTTGCCAAAGGCGGAATTATAGCTGTTTTTACCGGAGCCGCAGTTGGAGGCTTAACTATTGCAGTAGTTGTGATTGTAGCCGTAGCCTTTGCCGTAACCGTAGCAGCTTTTACTAAAACTGTAGCTGTAACCGGAGCAATAGTCGTAATTGTAGCCTTGACCTCAGCAGTGGCTGTATCCTTCGCCAGACCCACATCTGGCAAAATCCTAGTAGTAATCGCAATCATAAGTGGAGCCTTAGCTTTAACTTTTGCCGTAGCCTTATTTAGCATTTACATTGGTTGGCGAGCAATGAAAGGAGATGGAAAATACGCCTTGATTCGCAATATAGCTGTTACCTTTGCTGCAATAGAAGGTACAAGTTTTTGTGGCGCTAACTTGACTAATGCTAATTTCACCGCTGCGATGCTGAAAAGTACAGATTTCCGAAACACTATACTTGCTAATACTTGTTGGCATCAAGCCAAAATGCTTGACCGTGTTTGTCCTGGTTTGACTTATCTGCAAAACTCAGAAGTACGTCAATTGCTAGTTACAGGACAGGGACAGGACAAAAACTTTGATGGTCAAAGCCTACGAGGTATCAACTTAAAAGAAGCTAACCTAGCAGATGCTAGCTTTATCGGCGCTGACCTCAGTGAAGCTAATTTGCAAGATGCCGATTTGTCAAGAGCAAAGCTGAAGCAAACGCAACTAGACGGCACAGATTTAACAGGTGCAACACTCACCGGCGCGTATATTGAAGATTGGGGCATTACAAATACAACTAAATTGCATGGTGCGAGGTGTGAATATGTCTTCATGCGCTTACCCACCAAAGAAGATCCCGACCCCCTCCGCAAACCTGATAATAAACAAGAGGTATTCGAGGATGGAGACTTTGCCGACTTTATCAAACCAATTTTTGATACCCTCGACCTTTACCATAATCAAGGCGTTGACCCCCGTGCTGTTGCCATTGCTTTCAAAAACCTTGCCCAAAACCATCCAGAAGCTGAGTTAGAAATCGTGGCAATGGAGAAACGCGGCGATGATAAAATCTTGCTCAGAGCCAAAACCGCTGAAGGGAGTGATGAATCTCAACTGCGTGCAGAATATTTTGATGATTATAATCAACTCAAAGCTTTATCGCAGAGTCAGCAATTATTGCTGGTAGAAAAAGATAGTTATATTAGTGATTTAAAAAATATGATTACAACTGCACTTGGGCAGCCTAAATCTTATACACAAGGAAATACCATCATGTCAGATATCAGCGGCATTAATATTCAAGGTAGTAGTAATGTTAGCGGTATCGCTGGCAATAATTCTATTGCTAATCTGGGAACCATTAGCGGTAACGTGAGTATTGCCCTCAATCAGTTACCTGATGCAACCGATGCCGAGAAACCAGGAATCAAAGAATTATTGTCGCAGTTGCAAGATGCGATTGTACAATCCACATATTTGTCAGAAGAAGACAAAACCGAAGCGCTAGAACAGGTGAAGACTTTGGCGGAAGCGGGTAAAAATCCTCAAGAATCCACTAAGCAGAAGACGGCGAAAACTGCAATCACCATGTTGAAAGGAATATTTACCGGCTTACCTGCTGTTGCTTCGCTAGTTGAAGCGGGTAATAAATTATTGCCTGCGATTTCTAAACTATTCGGTTTGGGATAATTAAGGGACTGACAAATAAAAAAATACTCAACTACTTCTTGTGGGGTGGACATCTTGTCCGCCCTTTGCTATGGGCGGGCGAGACGCCCACCCCACAAGATTGGATAATTTATTTCTCTCCCTCTCCGACTCGGAGAGGGACGATTTTACGTAGTATCCCTCTTCTGTCACTTTCCGAGTATTCTGAATAAAAGGATTAAAAGAAAAAA